>JBFLWV010000053.1:0-19612 GCA_040757655.1 Patescibacteria group bacterium
GAAACGACAGGAACAAATCGAAGCGCTGATGAAATTTATCGATGCCAAACTAACCCAAACGGTCGAACTTTCACACGCAAAACAAGCTCTTATTGACTGTCAATTATGTTCGTGGACTTGAACATTAAAACCCCATGGTTAGGAAGAAGAGCCTACTTCATGGCCCACTCTCTCAAAAGCCGCAATGACGTACGATATTGCCAATCGTAACTCATCCGCGGCTTTTGTGTTATGGTTGACTATGAATAAAGTTTATTCTTTCCCCTCCTCCTTTTTTCCTCCCAACGCTTTATCTAGGATTTCTTTAGTCTTTCGTGCTAATTCATCCTGTGCTTCTTTTGCTTTCTTTACCGTATCTCCTATTGCTTTTCCCCATGCTTCCGCCTTATGAGATGTATCTTCATTATTGGGCATTTTCCCTTTCTCGCTCATATAATCACCTCCTTTCATCTAATTCAATTATTATCAATTAATCCTTCAGGCACCAAAATCATTGTAGCGTGGCAGCTTGCCTGCCACCCATGAGTCGGAGACAAGCTCCGACGCTACAGATTGAAATTCCGATACAATAAAAATATGTGATTAAACCAAGGGATATAACCAACTCCACCCAATCCCTAACTCCAATCCTCAATTCTAACCCAGACCTATTAGCAACGATCGTGGTATATTGGCCTAGGTATCCTTCAAATTATTTTTATTATATCCCTACCAATTAGCAACGATCGTGGTATATAGGTAGGGATCATGCGTGTCCCACAAATCGATTTTTCAGTAAATTTGCTGTCGAAATTTGGCTAAAGTATCAGCTTTCTAAAATCGGAAAAAATTCAAATCGAAAAATGATTTCATCATTGATCTTCAGCTATCGTTAGAAGAAATAAAAGTGTCGGAAAATTTTTTATTGGACACGCATGAGGTAGGGATATAAAATCTCGTTTATTTTCAAAATACCTTTTCGGCAATGACAAATTTTACCCGATCTTCCAATTCGCAATTCACTACAATCCTGCCGGCAAATTCAAACGCTTTCTTGTCTTGCGTAAAGAACACACTCTTTTGTAATTGGCTAAATCCTAATGAGTAGAGCACGTTACGAAGCGTATCGCGAAAATGACGATACTTCTCGGGAATATCAAAAATGAGAATATAGCCGTCTTGTTTAATTTTTGATATTGGCAGCGATTTGAATTGTTGCGCATAGTTGAGCGCAAATTTGAGCCACCCCTTTGGGGTAAGACGGTATTTACCCGCTTTTCCTTTTGCTTTCTCGCGACGATACCGCTCCCATCGCTTCATTTTCCGCAAATCATTAAAACCAAAAAGTTCAGAAGCTGCACCCGACGACATGGTAAACATCGGTTCAAGTTCCGTAAGCTTTGCTAATACTATTTCAGTAAATGGTATTGTATTGCGAAGCCCCATATATCAATTAATTCTGTCACATCAGTATATCATATCCATACCAATTAGCAACGATCGTGGTATATAGGTCTAGATATCTTTTCGTTAAACCTTCTCTCCCTTATTAATTGCCATCGAAAAAAGTTCGTGATTGAATCAATGGATAGGTATAATCAAACTCATCCGACTTTTTTTCTTTTAATTGAAGAATAGGATCCTGCAAAGTAACAGATTTGAAAAAATGCAGATTGATATTGAGCGTCGGAGTACCGCTGCCGGCTTGGCGTTCCACATGGAGCGCGTAACTTCCCTTTTTTAATTTATTGACGAAATCCTTGTTATTGAGCGTGTACTTAAACGTGAGTGTGCGTGAGGTGCCTGGCTCAACCGTCGTGAACGTACCGAAGACTACATACCCTAACTCTTCTGTAACATCTAATGGCATCTGATCACCCTTTTCATCCACATTTCCTTCAACTGACCGAATCGCTCCTTGGTTGGTGTAGATGCGGGTATACGTCCTATAGCGCGATGTTTTCCAGTCAACCTTCCCTTGATGGTCATAGGTAATGGAGAGCGTGGCAAGCGGCGCCTCTTCCGATTTTGCCGCGTCTAATGAATAGGAAATAATCCTCTTGATGACCGCGTCAGTTTTTAGCGCTTCCATATTGGCATCAACGACAAATACTACATCATTGTCTCCCGGCGGCGGCACAGCGCCTGCCAAACCGCTTTCGTGAAGTACATCTTGCGCCTGCTTCTGGATAAAATATGCCTGAATATCTTTGGCGGCAAATGCGCGAGTAAGGCGCCCCGCAAGGTCAAATAATGCCGCGCCGTCCGCATTGCTCAAACGATCAATAAGTTCGCGCCCCAGCACTCCAACCAGATCTTTTCTGCGCGACTTTTCAATCCCCCGTTTCCAATATTCCATCTCTACCTCATTTTCCAGCACAGACACAAGGTTGCCGCTGTTCACCACTTGATCATATACCTTCAATGGCCCCAAGGCATCCAGTAGGGGCATGATTGCTTCAGGCGTCAGCGCAATTATACCGCTTAAGGGTTGAACGCCGCCTTTCGCTTTCCAATAGTCCAAAATGGCGCGCGCGGCCGTAGGGAAATCAGGCGACCAGTTAATGTTGCGCAAATAGGTTGCATCTTGATCCGCGTAAGTCCTTATGGGCTGCGGCGGCGGTTGGGTCGCACCGTCACCGCCTCTTATATCAAAGTTATAGACATCATCGCTCTTAAACTCAACCAATTTCCCGTGAAGAATCGTAGCAACCGCATAGGTGCCGATGAACCCGCCTGTAGGCTTCAGTTCTGTTGAATTTTGGAGAAGAATGAGATATCGCTGCTCCTCGAGCGGCATGGAGGGTATCAATGCAGAGATATTAGCAATAAAGAGCAATCCATCCTTGACTGATTGCAGCTCTTCCGTAGAAGGAAACTGGAGAAATGTGAAGGTGCGCACGATCTGCGGCAATCCTCCATACGTATGAGTAAAAGACGAGACGTCATCAGCAAATACCCGTAGTCGCAGCGCTTCATCTCCTACGCGGCGAATGAGACGAAGGCGCGACTCCAATGGTAAATCAAAAAAATTATTATCTCCCAGCATGTCACGCACTTCTGTCATCATGGGGAGGAGCGGTTCTAAATCCTTGATTGCTTGGGATGCAAACGTAAACACCCCTGCGAGTTTACTTTTTTGATCTGTTAATATGAACGGGGTTCGTGCTGCTACTTTCTCAAATGAGGCATGCGCCACTTCTATATTATTCTGGAATTCCTTATACCGCAACAAAATTTTTTCTCTTGACTCGTATGCAAGGCTTTCCTTAAACGCTAACGCCGACGCAGGGAGTGCAACTCGTTGCTTCCACATCGAATAAAAAGGTGTAGCAACGACAGCTAAAAGTAGGCATAATAATGTGAATATAATTAAGAAAATACCCCCCACCACTCTTCCTAGATGACGCTTCTGCAATTCTTCTTCATGTTCAGGTTCGGGGGATGGTCCCTCGCTTTTTTGAGAGCTCGCAACTTTTAATGCTGAAATGGGCATACCCGCCTAAATTTTGCACCAGTCTTGATGTCTATTATCTTATAATAACGATCATTCAAGTTATTGCATCTAGCTTCATTCTTGCTCGCAAAACTTGGGCGGGCATACCTATTTCACTTTCTCCATTTCCAAAAATACTTTATCCATGACGCAATATGGATCCAGGTGAGACGATTAAAAAGAGTCCATATCCCATCAGAGGAAGAGAGTCGTTGGGGATAGTGCACCATCATCGCATCCGGTACATACGCCACCGCCCATCCCTTTTGCCAGAACCGCCTGCACCAATCAGTATCCTCGAAAAAGAGAAAAAACCGTTCATCAAACAAACCTACTTCTTCAAGCGCCTTGCGTCGTACCAGGAGTGCTGAGCCTTGGAGCCAATCAACATTCTGCGGCTCATTATGATCCCAATCTAGCATGGCAAAACGATTCAATTCTCTCCTCCCTAACGATAGCCGCGACAAATGCGTTCTCCGGAAAAGAGGCGTTAACCATCGTGGAAAACGAAAACAGCTGTATTGTAGCGTCTGGTCAGGATTAAGCAGTTTTGGCCCTCCCATGCCCACTTCTGGATGATGAGCGAAAAAGTTACATAATTTCTCAATTGCACCAGGAAGTATGATCACATCAGGGTTAAGCAGGAGAATCAGCTCCCCTTGTGCAATTTTCAGTCCCGCGTTATTACCCCTACCCATGCCGCGATTTCTCGAAAGGGATACTACACGCACCGAAGGGTGCTCATTTGCTATAAACGCTAACTGATCACCAGACGCATTATCTACCACAATGATTTCAGAAGAGAATGGAAAATGAAGCTTTCCCAAATATCGCAGTTGCTGCCGCACCCAGTTAATTTTTTTATAATTTAAAATTATGATAGAAAGGAACATAATTGGGATTTTTATATACTTCTCTTCGCCACTAACTCTTTCCAATTCCTCGTAATATCCAACCACGCATGGACAAACAACGACGGACGTGTGACGAGTAGATACCCCATCTTAGCAAATTCCCATATAAATAGCCACGGCCAATCTTTCCAGTGCTTCTTCCACCGTTCATTTTTTATGAGTAGATAGAGATGATTGCGATATGAGAGAAACGCGGTACGTGAGCTGCGTGATGCATGCTCACGGATGAAGGCGCCTACGTCTGTGCCAGTCGCTCCGACGCGGCGATAATGGTATGCGCGTGCGGTCGGCACATAACGCGCATGCCACCCCCACCTTTGCAGACGCCAAGAAAGATCTACGTCTTCTTTGTACGAATGAAACAGCTCGTCAAAATATTCTATGTTCTCCTGTTTGCGATAGGCAACCTCATCAAGCGCTTCGCGGCGATAGAGCGCCGCAGCTCCGCTAACGCCAAAAATTTCGCCTGCGGTATTATACTGCGCGTGATCATCCTCGCCCGCGCCTCGGTCGCGAAACCAACGTCTGCGGTCATACAATATGCCAGTACTGTCAAGTGCACGGGAAAAGGTTTTACTGGTGAGTTCTCCCGGGATCCCCTGCGCGCGCAATAACTTGCCGGTTGCGCTTGCCGCATCAGGATCGCTCTCAAGTGCATCAACCAGCCGGGTAATATACCACTCGTGAAGGATGATATCGGGATTGAGGGTAAGTACGTATTCACTGTCAGAAAATTGTATTGCCTGATTATGCGCCCGCGCATAGCCAACATTCTCCCTGTTGCGTACGATTTTGAATTGCGGCCATCGAGCAGCAAGGTACTCTACCGTCCCATCACTTGAAGCATTATCAATGATAAGCAGTGACCAATCACTAAATACCTGGTGGGTAAGCGACAATAAAACAACATCAAGATACGTCAAGGAATTATACGTAACGATATGGACAGAAACCTTGGGCATATTCTATTGAAAAATCCCAAATCCCAACTTCCAATGACCAATCAAATCCAAATAAAAGGCTTACATTACTCTGTGATGTAAGCTTTGCCGTTTATAATAGTAACACAAATACCTAGCAACACCATCCCAATCCCCAACGGATGATTTAAGTACGGACTTGTGATATTGACGCTCATCACTGCAATGAGCGCACAAAACAGTGTGAGTAAAAAAGATACCCTGACCAATATACCACGATCGTTGCTAATAGGTAGGGATATGCATTCTTTGTATATCTCATTGAGTATATGTAGCAACAACCATAAATATGAAGCTAATCCCACCAATCCAATCTTTAACCATATATCAAGATACCCCCATTCGAATGCGCTCGTAGTATACATACCACTTCCTCCGGGTGATCGTGCCACAATCCGCGGATCAGTGCTCTGGTAGGTTACGGCAGCGCCGAATCCGGAACCGAGGATGGGATGCTTGGAAATTGCTTTTAATAATGGGTATAACTGATTCATTCTGCTGGATCCTGCAGCTTCCATCGACAAACGTTCTCGCAAGGGTATTCCCGCGGGTATGGGCGGCAAGCGCTGGAATGTAATAGTTAAAACAATTGCTCCTGCTACTCCCCCTATCACGACTATAATAATACGTTTCCAAGATACAACATGATTGCGCAACAACAAAACTGTGCCGCTAAAAAAAAGTGCTGCAAGCCCTATCCAATAACTCCTGCTAAAACTGATGAAAAGCGCTGATACAACAACGGATAAGAGCAAAAGATTAACCTTCAACTTTTGTACGGATTGAAAATTCGCAACAATAAAATACCACGCCGCCGCAAAGAGCAGCCATACCTGACTCTGTAAAAACACGCGCCACGCGCCCGGCCTGATAAACGTGATTTCACCCAATTGGACGCCACGAACCCATTGGTAAAGAGTGGGGGTGAAGGTATATTGATGTGCAAATATATGGAACAGCGCCAGCGTAAGTAACGCATTGGCGAGGCATGCGCCAAGTACGAATGTGGCTGTTTGTTTTAGAAACAATTCGCCTCGTCCTTCAGAAACTAATGTTAAAAGTGGAAATGCCATCAGAAAATACAACCACGCATTGGCATCAAAAAATACTGCACCAAACCCATTCCCTCGCACTATCCCCCACCAAACGCCCCATACTGCACTCAATCCTAGCATAAGCAAGGCGAAACGGATTTTCGCAGGTAGTACGTTGAATACGGATAGAAGAGGATGCCCTCTCCGCCATCGCAACAGCACAACCGCAACCCATGATAAAAAAATTCCGCAAAATATTAGGATTCTTATAGAGATCAATATGTCTCCCAACTGGAAACTTAGCCACCATCCCTTCCCGCCAAATGCAAGTTCGGCACATACAAACGCAAGTGCGGCCACAGGACGCTTAACATATAACACGACGACGCCACAAAAGATAAAAACGGCACAAACTAAATTAAGGTAAGGCCACTGCCATCCAAGAAAGGATAACAAAAAAAACAACACGGTGACTGAAAATGTTTTCATGATATTGAAATGATATCGGAGACAGATTTTTTCCTGACGGGTAATATGCGATAACACAACAATACCACAGGTTTAAGCAGCATAAGCGGCAATGCGGCAAACGAACCATGCCATTTCTCAATATATTGCCGTAGACTTTTCAAAAACTGTTTTTGATTCTCATACGAAGAAACTTGTGAGAAGCTTTGCGCGCCCCAGTGGATCGCGCGCGCATTGGGATAATACCACACTTGCCAACCTGATTCGTGCGCCTGCCGCATAAGATCAACATCGTCAAACCAAAGGAAAAATCGTTCATCAAACCCTCCCACCTGATCAAGGAATAATTTCCGCACAACAAAAAAAGCACCCATGACCTGATCTACCTGTTGCGCAACCATGTAATTGAAATCTGTTTTGAAATAGGCATAAAACAATCTCTTCACTATGGGAATATGATGAAGCTTTATCATCATCCCCAGCGCAATCAAGGGACCGGGGAACGACCGTATGGAATACTGCACTCTTCCGTCTGGATCCTGGAGCATACCACCCGTGATGCCCGCGCGAGGATGCTGGTCCATAAAAGAAACGAGGTGCGGGAGCGCATTATTCAATAATTCAGTATCGGGATTTAAAAAACAAAGGTATGATCCTTTAGCGTACGTAATCCCTACATTGCACGCGTGCGAAAAACCAGTATTGGAAGGGAGCTTTATGAGATTTACGGTAGGAAAGGTATCGCGCACGAAATCTGCACTGCCATCACTTGACGCATTATCCACGACAATGATCTCATACGTGAGGTTTTGCGCGCACTTGAGTACGGATTTTATGCAGCGTTCCAAAAATCGCCTTGAATTCCAACTGACAACAATTACAGAAATATCTACCTTCATAATGTGGTAATAGGTCTACTCTGTAAAATATAAAACCTATTCTTTGCGTATGTCCACTCGATGTCGCAAGGGATTTTATAATGACGCTCAGCTTTGAGACAGAGAAGAGAAAGAGTCTTTATTTGATGGATAGTGAGTTTTTGCTTATGCTGTAACGGACGAGAAACAGGAATCCATTGATTACCACTTTTTCGCACCCCATGGACGAGTTGTTTCTTCTGCTCTGAAACCTGCAGATTAATGAAGGAGAGATTGTCCTTATGCACCACATACGAATCAGGAGTGATCGCTCCAGAAACGACCGCCTCACCCAAACCCCAAGCCGCTTCTATGATCATTTGATTTTTATCTTTGGTGACGGGGTGAACCGTAAACGCGACGCCAGCAACCTCTGACTGAATCATCTCCTGTACTACCACCGCGACTGACACGTGCGACCGATGGAGATTTTTTTCATGCCGATAAAAAATCGCCCGCGGCGAGAAAAGCGACGCCCAGCATTTCTGGATATTCAAAAACAGCGTTTTTGCTGTGGTGTTCAGATATGTTTCTAATTCCCCTGCCCAGCTCGCGGTTTTTGAATCCTCGGCTGTTGCACTGCTGCGCACTGCAACCAAAGGCGCTTTCAAACCTTCAAACGCGCGCGCGACCTCCTCGCGCAGATCACGAGGAAATGGTGCTTCAAGGATAAGCTCGCGTATGACATTCGATGCGCGATCCACAGAGTTCACGTCCTTATACTGTACATGTGCAAGCTGTGCCTCGATATCTTCCCGTACATCAGCCTCATCCAAAAATCGTTCAAATGCAGATGCCAAGACCACAAACCCCTGCGGCACCGGCAACCTCGCCCGCATCAACTCACCCAAACTCGCCCCCTTGCCTCCCGCGAGCACGATGTCTTTTTTTGAAACAGCAGATAATGAACGTACAAATAGATTAGTCTGTATTGTATAAATTTTTGTCTTCATACTTTTCCTCCTACCTCCACGAAATGCGTGCCTCTTCCTTGCCGGAAATTAAGAAGTCTAATAAGTACCTCTGGCGTGAGCTCCGATAACGTATGCGGTTTCTTATGCGACGTTCGATCATCAATCAGCAATACGCGTTGAGTCCTGCCTGGAAACTCGATGGGGCGCACCATCTTACGACCATCTTCCTGCGCAATCTCAAATTTGACAGGAAGCGTAATGAGAGGATCATTCTTTGCACACACAAGTATCTGCCGTATGTGATCTGGGATTTGGATATTGCTCATCTGGGCAGCGAGCTTAATGAGTGATTCACTATATTTCTCAATGTCAAAATTTACCCTGTCCTCCTTCATGGCTTTTGCTTCTTCTTCCTCAAGTTTATCTACACTCATCCCTGAACTGTGCCACAATTGTCCTTCCTGTTCGCCGACCAGATATCCGGCAAGAGAGATCAAGTGTGTAATTTTTTTAGCAATCTCGGGATCATGCTGGCGTATATAATCAACCGCATAATAAAGACATGTGGGTCCGAAAGAATTTCCAATAAGCTTAATCTTATCCACGCACTTACCCAGTGCGGTGAGCGACGGTATGCCCTCTGTTATTAAATCCTGCCACGTGTAAGGACGTCTCAGATCAGGACCGAGATATTTTTGTCCATCTTGTTCAGCGTCATGCAAACGTTGCGTAGAATTATAGATCTTTGCGACTTCTTTTCCACTTACGTCCAATGGCTTTGAATTCCGCCGCGTAACGCAAAAAATCTTGCCTTCTGCAAGCACCGCAGAGGCATAGGTAGACTCAAATCTTCCTGCCGCACCTCCCGGGTATCCCGGCATAAACATTACCAATTCCCTATCAGGCAGATCATGGATATTTTTCGGGATATATAGCTTCGCTTCAACAGGTAAGATATTCTCTTCCCCTTCCGGCGCCAAAAAACGCGCCCATACTATATCAGCGTTTATGGAATTCCCTTGAGTATCATATTCTTCTGGAATGATAAACCCATATTCAATCGGAATTTCACCTCCTAATTTTTCTCGCAATAATTGCTCTGCTGCGATTTTGGACTGTTCTCGCTCTCTGTATCCTGGAGATGCTTGGTCAAATGATTGTGCAATTTCATTCATACTCTGTTTAGTTTATAAATATCGATGAAACCAACGGATGGTTTCCTTTATTACATATGATTGTTTGCCGTGAAAGCTGTGCGTTTTGGCGTCTACAAGCACCATACATGCGGGTTTGGGTAAATGTTGCGCGCAATACGCAAAATCCCTTTGGTCAGCTGAGGCAAGTTCATCCCTTTTGCTCTGGAAACAAATCGCACGTTTTATCTCTTTTATACGATGCGGTATGACGCGATCGTATGCGGCTAATTCTTTAAAATATTTCAAGGGCAAACGGCCTATTCCCTTAGTATGCGGCCGGGAAAAGCTTGTGTGCAGCAGGTAGTTGCCCGATTTTTTTCCAGTGGTAAGGTAATAAGATACTATATGACGCATAAAGACGCTAGGTGCTAGTAGCGCATAAGCGTGTAGGTACGGGTCATATCCATGAAGGATCGCGAGTGAAACGGCATTGCTCCTTGCTACCATGCCGATTTTCTTCACGTTCGGCAATGTTTTAGTCCATTGTACGACATCTTTGAGATTCTGCAACATCACACTGTTTAATTTATCTTCAAACTTGCCAGCGCTCAAACCTGTTCCCACGAAATGAAATTTCACTACCATATAACCTGCGCGAACCAATGCGTTACTAAAATTATTAAAAAAACCGGGGAAGAAGGACCGCAAACCATGAGCCATAATGATTGCTGCATCTGTTTTGTGGTCTGGATATATCACCTCAATGTAAATTTGGTACCCCGCGCTCGAGATATATGTTTTATACATCTTGAATCTCACCATACTCTACTTGTGTTTCAATCTGATAACACCTTGTGACGCATCAACTTCAACATAATCGCCGTCTCGAAAAACCCTACTCGCAATTCTTGTTCCGATGATACATGGTTTCTGCATTTCACGCGCGATTATTGCTGCATGGCAGGTAATGCCTCCTTCATCGGTTACAATCGCCAATGCTTCCCTCGCAACAGGCATTAGTTCTGGCGTCGTCATGGGTGTCACTAAGATAAAATTTTGGTTATTCCCGTCGAAATCTTCTGGTTTTTTTATAATCTTTACGGTACCTACTGCATGTCCTTTCTGTGCGCATATCCCGTGAATCTCACGCATTTGTTTTGTATTCCTAAAATGTAATTCTCTTTTTAAAAATGTACGAGCATGCTTCCCTGTGAGAATCTCCTGTTTCTTTGCAGTACAATGAATCACGCATAATTTTTGGCGGTTAACAATCGTTCTTTTATTGAAAGTCCCCGACTTCAACGCATCGATTATTTCATCTGGTGTCAGCATCCTCAACTCTGGTAATGATACTTTAAGACGCGATGCGCATTCCTCGAATAATTCCCTTGTACTATAATGGAGAAAATTATAATAACTGCGGATATGGTCTTTATAATAAGTGAACTCAGATAATGCAGTCCCTAACCGCCGTATAGGAAGCGGGTATGATTGTCGTGCAATTGAAACGGGCAGTACCACGTCTCCTGTATGATTTCGCTTGACGGAGCAAATTTCTTTCCGCACATTTTTAATCAATTGTGCGTACGTTATGGGTAATTCATCAATATATCCACATTGGAGATATCCATAGCGTTTCAGGTAACTGGAGAGCGGTTGATAAAGAGTATTTCTTTTTTTGAGTGCATTTATAATTTGTTTTGGAGTATTATTTCGAAAAAATCTAAACCACCGAGGATTTCGCGCAATCATCTTCGCTAATCCTTGCATTGAATCCTGCGCACGTTGAAATTCACTTTTGCGCGTCGATCTGGTCAGTGTCTTTAAAAGTGTTAATCCTTCTTCGAGCGGATAATGCTTTTGAAAGAAATTTTGCAGCATCTCAAGGCCAATACGATTAACACTGCGGATCACTCCCACCCCATGCTGGCGATAGAGCCGTGAATACTGCGAAAGGTATGTGCATAGTGCCTCATTTGGGAGTTTGGAAAAATCCTTTTGAAGCATATTTTTTCCAAACTCCTTAATATATCTCTCCTCACGTTTTACTTCATTCCGAAATAACGACATGAAAACGCCGTCCTTTTCAATCTTTTTAAGAAAATATAGCGCAATCCTCTCAAGCGACGAACGATGAAAGTACATCTCTGCGGTAGTGCCGCGGGATATGAATACAGTTTCAGTGGGATAGGGAGTGAATGTACGGTCGTGAATATACATCATGCCGATATTCCACCAAATAAATGGGTACATTTGTCGCTCCCATTCCCAAATCCATTTTTCATTTTTTTTCTTATGTATCATGATAAGTTTCATTTTGCGCTTAAGTTTCCGTTAATCATCGCTGCCACGAAAGGAAAATGAACAAAATAATCCTGTTCGCTCTGGCTGGTATCTTCATAAGGAATCGACATGGCCATACGAGGAGCTGCCACGAGCTTAGCGCCACCTAAGAAAAAAGCGCCGCGGAACATCGCATTACCAAGAGGCCCCTCTGCCACGCAAATAATATCGCAGCCGTCATTGACTGCATGTTCTACGTGTATTTCGTAATTTTTTGCGTCAAAACCTTTCTGTGAATAATAACCGACCAGATATTCCGCGCTTTCCCAGGTACGATACGACCATTTCAGGTCTTCATTCTCGACCTCGCTTGAATGTTGTTTATAATTTGCGCGTCTGGTCGAGGTGAGAAATCCTAGTTTAGGTCTATCATAACCAAACCACCTGACTAATGTAATTGCCGAATCCACCCACAATATCTTTTCACGATCATTCCTTCCCCAGACGGTACTCGTGGGACCAAGCACAAAAATATTGCCTTTCACGTCTTCCAAAACACCTGGATTCTGTATTCGCAACACATTTTCCTCAATGTTCATCTTTAAAGCGTCGCGCAATCCTCTCAGTAATCCGTGCTCTTCTACATTACCTCTTATTACCCCATCAACTCTTCCCTTCATAATGACCTCCACCATTTTCTGGTGTATATCTTTCATATCGGGTCCTGCCTCAATAGATTCAACCCCCTCAACCGGCTGTCCGACTACCACAACATCTGCCACTTCCCTTTGCGCTCTTCGTATACTTTCTGCAATAGATTCACTATGCCGTCCTTGATATAGACCAATAAGGACCCTAGGACGCTGAATCGAAGCGATTGTTTGAATCCGTTCTTTAAATTTATTAAGCATATGTATGATAAAATTAGGTGACAATTTTTACCACTCCCTTCGTAAAATCAATTTCAACCGTCTCCCCTGCTTTTACTGCTGCGCATAATCCTCTTATACCTACCAAGCAGGGTACTTTCGCCTCTCGGCACACAATAGCCGCGTGAGACAGAAGCCCGCCACCCTCAACTACAATTGCTTTGGCAAATGGTAACACCTTGGTGTCAGCCGGATAAAAGTGACTGAAAATAAATATACCTTCCTTTCTTTTCTGATTCCTTTGATGTTCGTTCCAAATTTGCGTTTTACCTGTGATGTTATTTTTTGCAGGAAATGCAACAATCCCTGATAATGTTTTGCTAAAAAGTTTTTCCCTTCTCTCATTTACAAACAACTCCTGGTAGGCACGTTGCATGAGCTTGGTATAATCGCGTGTAATTTGACGCATCTGTAGTTTTAACTTATTATCTTTAAATCCTTTCTCTATCCGCGCGTATAATTGCAATCGAGCATGATAACGTCTTTTATCTGCATAATAAAATTCACGAATCTTCTTTGCTGGTTGTTTAAAAAAAATATCTGTGAGCTTACGTAGACGAAATAAGAACTTCCGAGGTGTTTCAATATTGACATAGTGATTGCCAATTTTCCAAAAATTTTTATCGAGGGTAATAAAACGAGGATTAAGATGGTTGTTTGGCACTGGATATAGATCAAGCCCTATTGTAAACTTCTTTTGAAACTGATCATATTGTTTCCCATATTTAGAACGAGAAGGTGGAAATATGACCCTTCCTCTCCGATCAGGCGCGCATCTCCATGGAAGGCGTTTATAAAGAATATAGACAGTGGTATCGCGGGCAATCTGCCTTGGATTGCTGATTACCTTGTTGAAAAACAATGACATCTCTTTCCCGATCATCCACTCGTCCGGCTTCAATTTCCACGACGCCATTAGATCAGCGATAGCAGAAGCCACTGAAACGATTTCTTTCTTATTCTTGAACTTTGCCATAGCCATATTTTTCTGTTACAAGAATGTCTATTTACCTCGATTATAGACATTTTAGGGAATAGCTTCACGGATACGATATCGTACGCCCCGCCCCTTTTGTCCAAGCTGGATGATGGTTCCCCTTTGCTTTAATTCGTTCAAGTATTTCGTTGCGGTGCTGTTGGCAACATGGCAGATTCGCTCTACTTCATTGTTACTCACATAGCCCTTCTTGCGCAAGTATGCGACAATCGCCTCTAAACGCTCTTCATGTTTGCGCTGTTTAGCGGCAACCGCAGCAGGCGCTAAAACACGAAGTTTGTCGATAAAAATTCGTTCTTTTTCCGCCTCGGTAATTTCTGCAGGGATGATCTTTTCATTAACTTGCGGGCTTCCTGATGGTTGAGGGCTATCGAGAGATGGTGGTGGAGAAATATCTTGGACATGATCGGGCAATACAGTTGAATCTGTTTCCCCCTCGTGCACTTGTGCAGGCGCTTCAGCAACGTCTTGAAGCGCTGCTTCATGGGACGCGTCCTCTGAAATGGTGTCTCCCCCCACAGCCGCAGGGGGAGCGGGTACAGACGCGGGAACTGCGTGAGTTTCTCCTCCTGATTCTGATCCAGCCTGATGTTTACCAGCTTCCTCTCCACGTGGCGCTTCACCGCCCTGAAGAGTTTGCGTATCCACAGGAGATGAGTCGCTTGTTTGTTCATCGCTCACGGGCAATCCTTGATTCACATTGTTGTCTACACTGTCTCCCATATTTTAAAAATCTGTTGGATATTATTACCCCTTATCAAATGTCCTGCCCTTATACATCTCTCCACGTATCAGAGTCTGCTCCCATGCTATGTAGCATGAGAGCGCAGGAGAGAACGAGATACACTCGCAGGAGTTCGGCTTCCCGGGGAAACTTTTCGCACTACTCCCCTTGTACTATCTACTTCTACTACGTCACCATCATGCAAGACTGTCGTCGCAATCTTGGTGTTCACAATACAGGGGATGCCGAGTTCCCGAGATATAATTGCTGCATGGCAGGTCATGCCCCCTTCATCGGTAACGATGGCACCCGCTTTCCTCATCGCGGTAATATAATCAGGAGAAGTCATCGCAGCCACTAAAATCTCTCCCCTCTTAAGTTTGTAAGCTTCGTGCGGTGATGTCAAAACCTTCACCTTGGCAATAAGAAGATTATTCTTACCATGACTCACTACCAGGCCTCTCAGGTCTCCCTCGTGCCTCACTTTCCTCCGTACAAGAAATGACTGGATCGTGTGTTTGGCCTTTGCGCCCGAAAAGTATTCCACGGCATTGGTATCCTCACAATAACCCATAATAAAGTGAGCCTTCCGTCTCTTTAATTCAGTCGTAGTAAACTTCCTGCCAGTGAGCGCAAGGCAAAGAAGCGTTGAATAATTATAATAATAAATCTGATCAAGTCCCACCTCATACCGTCGCGTACATTCACGAAGGAAGGTATCGAGATAATGATTCGCTCTAAAAATATAAAACTTCCTCAAATCCTGCCACCAAATACAAAAACTCAAACGGCTGGCAATTTTTACCACCTGTCGACTCAAACCATACCGTGCAATGAGCCGTCGCTTTTCTGATTTGACTGTAGCATGCAGGCTCCTCAAAGTACAAATTTTCCGACGAGCTCTCTCGCGAGTATAATGCGCGAGCTCTTTTTTGAAGTAGTTTATCCCCAAAACTTTTGTGTGGTGATAACTATTTAAAATGTGAAAATATCTTGATTGATATTCTGCGAGTCTTTGAGTCTTTGCAGAGAGCGCGTGCGTATTCCTCAAAAGTCGAAGCTTGAGTAAATCAAGTTCTGCCCTCTGATAAAATGACAAGTCTTCAGGCGCTGATAGCCTCTCAAAAACGAGCGAGAGCGATTCTGGAGAGATCTTTGCTTCAAGGTGCCGGCGTAGGAGCTGTTCTCCGCCCCAATTCGCAATCTCCGGCAAGAGCCCAATTGTCCAAAATTGCAAATATAAGTCAGACCAACGTTGAAAAACTTCACCAAATTCATAATTACTCATCAGGCGAAAATTCATGCGATCAAGCTGTCCCTGACAGTGGAGAAGACGGCGTACCTGCCGGCTCCATTCAACATAGTAATGTCGAAATTTTTCATCGTCCAGGATATATGTTTTGAAAATCATTTCTCCGCGGTCATAGAGCCTCCTCCGTTCCACAATGAACGTCACTTTTTCATCACGAACATAACCAATAGAATCTGGCCATGCATACTTCCTTCCAAACTCTTTCACGTACAATCTAAATGCAACGTTAAAATAATCAACGTAAATGGGCTTCGCGTCAATCGGCCCCCAGCGGAACAATTCCTGATGTGGATCAATATTTAGCATACGTGGACTAATTGTGAAAACGATTTATAATGCCTTCTCATTCTTTAATATCGCATGGAGATTGCCTGCCTCCCAATATCTACCCATTTTCTTTATTCCATCTCCTTCATTTATAACAAGGTAAATCCGAAATGAGAAATCAGGATTTCTCGCACAGAAATCTTCCGCAGCGTCTTGAAATAATCTGCAGTTGGATAACTTATCATCGGAGTACACGACTGTCTGGTAGCCTTCATGATACTTCTGCGTGAGATATTGCAGAAGCATTTCTTTTGTTTTCACATTGGTCTTCCCATAATCAAAGGTTGAATTAAACTTTTGGAAATATTTCCGGATGTCAAATCCCACCTTTGAGTTAAGGTACTGCGCGCGCCAATCCATCTGTTCACGCACACCAGTGGAAAATGTTTCATTATGTTTTGTCCAATGGAGCACCTCCTCAAACCCTGGCTGGATATCCAAATAAAATAACCTACGGTCACCATACACCAGACGATAGCCCCGTTCATATTCCTCATCGTTTATCTCGCTCCTTCCCTTTCTCAACTTCATCTCAATCCATTCATCATAACTTTCAAACCCTGATGCGCTCTTCCATCCTTCCTTAAAAAGCGTTCCTGCAAGGTCCCAAAGATATAGTGTCATATTCATTTCTTTATATTTTATACCTTCACCATCTTTATATCATAATGAACCCTTTTTGATTATCCTCACGCAATGATGATTCGTGTTTACTTCAATAAGATCATTATCATGAAGGACTCTCGTTGCTACCTTTGTACCGATAATACAAGGAATATGCATTTCTCGCGCCACAATCGCGGCATGACAGGTAATACCGCCTTCATCAGTAACAATAGCCTTTACCTTTTTGAGGAAAGGCATCCAGTGAGGCCTGGTCATACCTGTTACTAAGATATCATCTGGCTTTATCTTTCTGCCATCATTTACATCCCGCACTACCTTTGCATTGCCAACTGCCACACCACTTGCTGCACTGACGCCCTTAAGCTCCCCAATAGCCTTTCGTGTCCCTCCTAAAAATCTTTCATGCCACATGTGTGCCTGTCTCCCCACCACAATGCGGTAATGCGACGGCCAGATTACATATGCACAGAGCTTCATTCTCTCGTGTATCAGTGCTCTGGCTATCCTTTTATCCCTCAACATTGTCTCTATCTTATGATGATCAGTATAATACATTTCAGAAAGGGTGAGACCTAAGCGCCTCCCGATCTCTCGTAGCACAATGGTTATCCAGTAATGCGCTTCCATCATTACAGCTTTTCTCGCATCGTGTAAGAAGCCGAATGACTCTATCCATTCAAGGAGGAGGCACGTATAGTGGTCAATCTTCAATTTCGCCATGAGATGCTTCTTTTGACGATAGCGCTGAGCGGTATGGAACAGCTCCTGTATCTTATCTTCAATCCTTCCCTCATCTCGGATGATAGTGCGTATCCTCCTCAAGAAATAATCTCGGCTGAGCTTCACACCTTTGCCATAACTATTCTGCAGCCAAAAATATTTTCGAGTATGTGTGTCCAACAAATCTGCCAAGACTTTATCTTTGGCAAACTCCTTCTTACCGACTGTAAAATCATGACATAATAAGGAAGCCAATCTTTTCTTTCGTTTGCACAGTGCAGCAATTCTCAGAAGCTCAATCTCTTCCTTGGTCGCCCACGATATCCTCCGGGGCGCGGTCAAGATTTCCAAATAGTGTGCTAATTTCCGCTCCTCGCCTCGCTCTGACACGATGTGCTTCAATTGTGTGGTAATGACCTTCTCAACATATAATCCAAACGCATCGCACAGAAGCGACGGACTGTACTGTTCTTGATAACGATTAATGAGTGTCCTAAAAATTCTTCCTAGGCAGTCATCGTCCAAACGTTTCAGCTGAAAAATAGAGATGTTCTGTTCAAGCCTTTTTAAGGCTCTTACCCGTCGATGCCACAGATCAAATATAAAAGAGAGAAAATGGGGATTCACTCTCAATGTATTAATGACCGCCCTTGCTTGCTTATCAACGTCAGGCCACAGGTACCCAAAATAATTTATCCGCCCATGAGCATTCACACCCGGTGAAAATGGCTTCGCCAGCTTCGTACCAAAATCACGTCTCACATTCACTACTTCGGCCTCCGCAGCGATAAAAGAGAGAAGCAACACGCCGTCCATCCTTTGAACAAAGTATTTTTCTGCATTATCCATATTTTTATTAATCCTCATTTCCCTCACCTGCCCGTCAAGTGCGTCCACCCACTGCTTACTCGCCATCATTGAGGTGCGACACTATTTTAGTGCGAAAATGGATGGAAACGTACGCTCAAATAAGTGACCCCCGCGCTTCCATGCTATGTAGCATGGGAACAGGGCTAAGAACTTCCTTACCTCCCATTCATTGATATATCATTATTGACGCATCTTCTTTATTATCCCCTTCTCCGCATCCACCACCACCCGATCGCCGTCTTTCAAAACTGACGTAGCAATTTGCGTTCCAATAATACAAGGAATCCCAAGCTCGCGGCTGACAATCGCCGCATGACAAGTAATTCCCCCCTCGTCCGTAACAATAGCAGCGGCTTTGTGCAACACAGGCACATATTCAGGCCTCGTCATTTGGGTAACCAGAATATCACCTATCTTCATTTTTCGATAATCAGCTTTCGTAATAATTATCTTCGCATGGCCGACCGCATGACCTTTATGCGCGACAGTGCCTTTCACTTCACCCGCTCTACAGAGACTTTGTTCCAATAACGTATGCAACCGTCTCGCGCGTGTACCTGTCAACCACCGTATACCCTTCTTGCCAAAAGTATAGTAGAGTGAACCATTCATGCGTTTTTTTAAATGTTCCTCTAGCCTCTTTATCTTAGCGATACTCTTTATCTCATAGGCGTCGAGAAAGCACAAATATCTCTTTTTCAATCCAGTCCGTCGAGAAAATTCTTGTAAAAATAAATCTGCGGTATTATTCACCTGGTGGATCTGCACCTTCCGCTCATCACGCCAGTCAGCCATTTGGCCAAAGAAGGCGAAAAGAAGTCTTAACGTCAGCGATAAGTGATATTTTTTTGTTAACTGGTTCCTGTCTAAAAAGTCTTCGTGTGAGCATCTGTTGATCAGGTTCTCAACGCCTCGGGCTCTTTCCCAATTCCTGTTTTCTACCCTGTGAGGGCTGCGATCGTGCGGAGGTTGCGTCCGATGATCC
>JBFLWV010000054.1:0-3279 GCA_040757655.1 Patescibacteria group bacterium
TTTTTTAGGCATAGGATGGATCAAAATCAGTCTGTAAACAGAGACAATTAACCGTTTTTATCCAATCTATACCTAAGATGAGCCAAAGTTCAATTATTAAAAAGCGCTATTATCGGTACGCTACCAGTGAATTTCTCACGAATTTAGAGAAGTTCGGTTCTCCCTTTGCACGACCATTATTAAAAATCGCCTTTCGAATCATCAAGAGACGATTAGACTGTCCCGTAAGGAGGGAAACTAAATGAGGCTGCGTATAAGCGACCATCCTCATTTTTATTCTAATACGAATACATCGATTTCCTTAACTCGCTTCAGATCTTTATCTGCCGTAATGAGCCCGGTGGCGCCTTGGGACAACCCTGTCGCAATGACGATCGCGTCAGGGGAGCGTACATTATATTGCGCCCGAACACCTGCCGCGATATTGGCAATAAAGGGGTTGAGATCAATAACGCTTAAATAAGGCGAGCTGGTGAGCGTGTCGTAGTAGATAAGGGCGAGATCAGGACGGTGAAGCTGTTTTGGTTTTACGAGAAGCTCAAGAAGCGTAATAGTCGCACATACTGCCTGACAACGTCTCTGCTCACAAGCAATGAACACGATATTGGTGAGCGGGGAGAATGTAGGGTGTTTCTCAAACTGGTAGATAAACACTGGCGTATCAAGCGCCACAACACGATGACGTGAGAGAAATTGAGTGAGGGTTAACGATCCCATGTATCCCGCTCTGACTTGATATACGCTGCCGTATCCTCTCCTTCCCATACCTCCTTACCCAGCCCCAAGAGGGAATCTGCCCATCCTCTGCCTCGTTTTCGCTGCGGTTGCATGACAATGAGATCCCCGATCGCGCGAACTGACATCCTTTCTCCAGAACGAATTTTAACTCTTTGTCGCACTTGGCGGGGAATCACTACTTGATATTTGGTGGTAACCGTGGTCGTCTCGGGCATACAATAAACGTATTACGTATCACCAAAACAGTAATACAATTATATAATGCCTGCTATTGGCGGTCAATGGCTTATTCAGTAACTATTCAGTGATTCCCAGAACGCGAAGGGAATCGCGATTTTTGAGGGCTCTGGCGCATCAAGCTGCTAGATCGCGGCCTGAAAAAATCGTCGATTACCGAGCGTTCTGCCGTTGATACGGGAAATGTATGGGGAAAGGTGAATACTTACCTTATTCATCAAACAAATAAATCCCTTCCGGATAAAACCGCACTTTCCCCTGTTCATAGAGATCCTGGATGAGCTTATCGGCCTTTGCTTGCTTCTGCCTGATGCTCAAACGGCGCGATTTGAGCACCGAGAGGGGAAGGTAGACCCGCAGGGCGCGTTTCAAGATAAGGTGCCGGCTGATCCCGCTGGGAAGAAACTGTCCGCGCGCGATGGCGTTGAGCACTCCGAGCTTGGTGAGCGAAGGAAACACGATGAGCGTGCGCATGCGCTTATCGAATCCATGGAATGCTTTATGGGTTGCCTCTTCGGTACGATGAATGACAGATTTCCCTTCGTAACAACGCACCAAAGTGTTGAGTAATTCAAGCGCTGCCTTTGGTGATTTTTGAAGGGGAAGTGCATACGCATTCCCCTTGCGGTCGCACAGGAACGCTAAAATTTTGCGCTGCGCCAACATTCGTTTTGCTTTTATATCGCGAAGCGGCGTGAGGTCAAGCGTGTTCCCGTTACGTAACAATTTCACGAGGCGCTCTAACGGCGTACGCACCACATGATTCCAGGATCTCAATTGTATGGAAGGATCAAAATAATCGACCACCTGCGCCAGCATATGGGGAATGCCTAGCGCTTTCATGGACGTAGTGCGATTGGCGCCATCGAGCACCATGAAACGCCCGTCCAGCAGCTGCGTGACAATGGGCGGATCTTTCCATTTTCCCGAGGTGATGATTTTCTTCTTTAGCGCGACTGTCCGCTTCGTGTCAAAATACTCATGGAGAATCACTTGTTTCGTCGGTACTACTTTCAGGTGCGGCATTTGAATGATTCGGAACTTCTGGAGTTTGGTCATACCCGCCTAAATTTTGCACCTGTCTCGGTGCGTTTCACTTAGTAATAACGATTATTCGACCAGTGGTATCTGATAAAATTCTTACTGACAAAACTTAGGCGGGTTGCGCCGCCCATTCAATAACCTGCCGCACGACTTCCATTCCCACTCTCTCCTGCGCCTCACGGGTGAGTGCGGCAATGTGTGGGGTCGCAACAACCTTGGGGTGGGCGATGAGTGCTTGGTTGGGGTTTGGTTCATTTTCAAACACATCCAGTCCTGCACCGCCCACCTGCCCCGAGTGCAGTGCACGGATGAGTGCTTCTTCATCCACAATCCCTCCGCGTGCAGTATTGATAATTATCACCCCTTGCTTCATGCGCCCAAACTCGAGTTCAGCAATGCGATGTGTGGTTTCGGTATCCTTTGGCAGATGGATCGAGATAATATCTGCGCGCGATAGTAACTCCTCCAGTGTCGGGAGAAAGGTATATGGTGTCCCCGCACGTGGCGTGCGGGTCCACACGAGCACTTCCATGCCCAACGCCCGTCCCAGAACCGCCACCTGTTCCCCCACATGGCCAAATCCCAGAATCCCCAGTATTTTCCCCTGCAATTCCATCCCCTTAAAAATAGTTTTTTTCCATTTCCCCATTTTCATGCTCATGTCAGCCTGTGTTATTCTGCGTGCGACTGCAAACATAAGACCAATGGCATGCTCTGCCACTGATCTGCTGTTTGAGCCGGGCGCGTTGATTACCTTTATCCCTCTCCCTTCAGCTGCCGTAGTATCAATCGTATCAACGCCAACCCCCGCGCGCGCAATGACTTTCAACTTCATCCCTGCGGCAATCATTTCCTTGGAAACCTTAGTACGGCTTCGCACTACCACTACTTCATAATCTGGAATCAGTTTCATAATCTCATCCGTACTAGGCTCTCCCGGCGCAGTCACTTGAAAACCGGCATTTTCTAACATTTGCTGTGCCTTTTTGTCGATTGGATCAGCGATGAGAACGGAGAACATACGACTCTAATGCAAAAATCAAATCTCAAAATCCAAAATGATAAATCAAAATTTATAAATTCAACATTTTCATTTTGATTTTTGGTATTTGGATTTTGAATTAATTCTTATAAACTGATGTTACGCAAAAACCAATAATTTGAGATAATAGTGGCATACTACCGTTAAAAACAAAACGTATGCCACCAAAACAAAAGGAATATACCGCACAACCCGTCGATCCGCGTCTGCTTGACCTT
>JBFLWV010000055.1:0-12593 GCA_040757655.1 Patescibacteria group bacterium
AGGCATTTCTTCTTTCTCTCCAAGGACGGATAAGATGATGGAGACAGTAATTTTTTCTTTCAAAACGCCTTGTAATATTCTCGTGCATACCTTCTTCTCCTTTATACGGTCAAAATAACCATAGTTAATTTCGCCTTGAAAGTAATTAAATCCGCCAAAATAAGCAAATATAGCCCGATACGCCAAAGAAGAATAATACGGCGCTATTGCGCCGCCTTGACGGTACCAGTTCGTAGATTTTATCTTTTTAATTAACTCACGATCGTTTATCATAAGACTTATTACAGATATCACACTATGAAATAGCACTATCCCGCTCGGGCGCGCCCCAGTTCTTGTTGCGGAACTCGGCCCCCGACACTACGTGTCGGGGCCGTCCCGATAAAGCCCCCCATCTCACCAAAATCTAGCTTTATCGGGACTGCCTCAAACAGTCCTCACGGCGAACTGTGGCGTGCCCTCGCTAGGGAACCGCCAGTGCTATTTCTCAATGTTATGTGTATATCAAGAGATCTTCCTCACCCATCCATGATTTGCGTTGAGCTCCACCATATCGCCATCTTTCAATACCTGCGTGGCGATCTTACACATCAGATAGTTGTACCACTTCTTATTCTTGATAAGAGAGACGTTACGCTTGATGAGGGTAGGTATATATTGGAGCATAAAACTTTTCCCGTGTCTGATAATTGAATACGCCGTTAGGAATCGCTTTCTTTGGCTCCGCACAAAGCATCGGTTAAGAGCTTACTTTGCCACTCAAAGGCATCCTGGGCGTTGAGACGCATTTTCTTCATCATCACGATTTCCTGCGTGATGAGACGCAATAAATGGATCTCAAATTGATCTCTCTTCTTCTGTAACTTCTGAAAAAGGGGATGATCGCTGTTGAGGTAGATCAAATTCCCCTGCGAAAGCGCTTCTGGTTCATCACTGCCAAGTGCTACCACCGCTACGCTCACGCCAATGGTTTTGAGCCTGATCCGTTTAACGAATTCTGGCTTGGGCAAGGGTGGAACAGACGGCTCCTCTTGTTTTTCTTTCCTCGGCTCCCTCTCGCGTAGTTTTGTATCTGTTACCGCCGTGGTTTCAGTTGCGTGCGTCGGGGAGGCGGCATGCACGGTGCTACCAACAAGTTCGTCTTTACGCTTACGCCGCATGGCAAGGGAGCGACCGGTGGGCGTAAGTTCTGGATGGAGCTCAAGCGCCTGACGGATTTTACTCAAAATGTCTTTTAATTCCTCCTTGATGCGCTTTAACTGTCGCGCATTGGACTCATGACGCAATTCCCTCAGAATCTTGTCTAACTGCGCGTGCATCAACTGGTAAAAAAGTTTAAACTCGGGGCTGTCACGGAGGAAATCGCAGCGTCCTGACGTGATGGGTAAAAAATCAGCATTCACCTCGCCCGCAATTCTCGACAAGCCAAACGAATGTATCTTCTCGAGATCAAAAAACTCACGTCGCACCAGCACCTGCCTCACCCGACACTCAATGCCGGGCTTATCAACGAGGGAAGATTTGAGTGCGACCACAATCTCTCCCTCAATGGAGCCGTACATTGTCTGAAGTGCAATCGGATACCTTCGTCCCGGGATGACACGCGCCGAAATTCTCTTACCATTCAAGAAAATGGCGAACTTCCTGGCGCGCAACGGCACTGATTCCTTCAAATATTTTTCAACATCCAAAGGGCTGAAATGCTTTTTAAGTTCTGCGAGCGTCACCCTCGTCCCCTCGCGATGCAAGGGTGTCGCCAATTCTTTTGTAATGGGCAGTTCCCATCTTTCGCTTTTCTGCCACTCATGACGATCAAATACCACGGTATATATCCATTTCCCCTTTTTGCTTTCCACCACAAAACGATCCGCGGCAGCAAGCGCTGCGAACTTCCCGATACCGAACTGGCCAATGCGTTTTCTACCGAAACGCGGCGAGATGGAATGCACCCTTTTCTCTTCAGAACCAACTGTAAAAAATTGTTTCAAACCCCGCTCATCCATACCGCTCCCGTCATCTTCTATCATAACACTTGCCGGATGTACCGTTACGTGCACGACGGTCGCGTCGGCATCGTAAGCGTTGTTCACCAGTTCCCTGATCAATTCAATGCTTTCTACATACATCCGCTCGCCAAGGGTAAACAAATGGCCTTTCTCCACCGTGACTTTAATGGTTTTTTGCTTATCTTCCTCCATAACTTAATTGCTAATCTCCCCTCTTCAAAGAATCAATTGTTCTCGATTGCTCCCATGCTATGTAGCATAAGAACGGAAAAACCAACGTCACTTATTCCTTTTTGCCAAAACAGCCTGTTTGTACCCGTTCCTCCCAAAATGTAACCAGCGGTCAACACGCGCGATGGTCGAGAAGCCAACATGCATCTCATCCTGAATTTCTCGGTACGTCTTTCCGTCAAGTAAAAGTTCCGCGATCAATAAACGTCGAATCAACATTATTCTCTCCTGCCGATTTAATAGATCTTTCAGGAAATCACTGACCTGCGTTGCTGTCTTCAAACGCGCGATGGTCTCACAAAATACACGCATGAGCTCGTCCTGTTTATGATAAGGAATTCTATTAGCATTGTAACGTGCCATATGAATACTACTCTATGTGCTCCCATGCTACATAGCATGAGAGCACATCTTACAAATTGGTCTTGTTGGATATTCTGTGCTTGTCCTTGATAGCATGCTCAGCAGCGCGATATTTCTCTAACGTTGAAATCTTCACACCAAACCTACTGAAAGGTATCTGGTACATAATTGACGGCAGCCATGCGCTCATACTCCCCTTGACCTCCACCGTAAATAATACCTCTGGTATATACACGCCTCCATACCCTCGTTCAAGCAAAGTGAGATAGAGATCCCAATCTTGCAATCGTTTCAATTGTTCGTCAAACGGCTTCTCAGGAAGGGCCTCGCGCTTGATGAGAGAGGTAGTATGAATGTAGGGCATCTTTTGTAATCGGTTCGCGTCAAAGGGATATGACGAAAATTTTTTCCATCCCCATCGGAAGGAACTGTAGGCGTAGCCTACCTGTAAATGTTGATTGTTGATTGTTGATTGTTGATATAAAGTTCTCTGTAACCTTTCTAGGGCGTGCTTTTTCAGTACCACATCAGCGTCAAGAAATATAATAAGCTCACCCATTGAATGGGAGAAGCCATTATTACGTGCAGCAGAAGCTCCCGTATGGTTCTGTGAAATAAAGATTGTTTCGATTGGCACACTACTCTTGTGTTCTCCCACCCATACAGCGGTTCCATCTGTTGAACCATCATCAACAATGACAATTTCTGATGGCTGAAGGGTTTGTTCGACGATGCGTCCAAGACAGCGTTCAAGAGCCTGCCGCATATTGAACGTGGGAATGATTACTGAAATGCCTGACATATTCTTTGTGCTACTTCAATGGGATTATCCGGATTGTTTACTGTATATACACGTTCACACAATGATAATGCCTCTTTGGTCCCTCCACTCAAACAACCAATAATTGGCATACCGTATTGGTTTGCTTCTGTATATACTATACAGAATCCTTCCACATCGCTTCCCCTTTCCCGCGGCAGCAGCACAAATGCATCGCAAATGGCATAATATACAGCCAATTCGTTCTCGCCTACTCTCCCAATGAAATGTATCTTTTCTTTATCATGTTTCGGAAATTGACTTCTTAAATTATATAACAATGTCTTCTCTTCCCCTTCCCCCACTACGACGTAGTGCAATAAAGGCATGGAAGCCCATACGTACGGCAAAGCGCGCATCACGCGATCAATCCCTTTTCGCGCCACTAACCTGCTCACCGTCAACAACACTTTTGCGCCTACGGGAATACGTAATCTCGCACGCAACACGTCTATCTCTTCATGAATCACCTCTCGTTTCGGCTTCGGCTCAGGATAGATCACCATAATTTTATTTCTTGTATCTTGTTCCTTGTATTTTAAAAAATAATTTTCAATTATTTTTTGCTTCGTCCATTCGCTGTTCGCAGTAATCAATGCAGCGCGGTTCAAAATTTTCCCAACCAACCACTGCTTACGAGGCGATTTAAACGGCACCAACACGTCCATGCCATGCGTGGATACGATATAAGGCTTATGCCAAAAAAAAGACAACAACCAGACTATCGTACCCACCGGCAATACCTGCCCCACCCACCAGTAATCAGGCTTTAGTGTAATAGTTTTTAGTAGTAAGGAAATGATAAGGAATGGCCATAACGGCGTCAACATCCATTTAACGAGAGACATTACCTTTACCGTATGGACGTCATCTGTGTTTAATATGCGCACCAAATTGTAGTAATACCACGCCACTCCCCCTACCTTCGGTGGATAATCAACGGTTATCAGTAGTACTTTCCCTTTAGGAAATTCTGGAATATGCATCAGGTATAGTGTATCGCTAATCAATCAAAATGAAAATCCCGCCCTTACAAGGGCGGGTTCATGCCTACTACCACCATCCTTCTGCGTTTATCCGCGTTACTATCCGCGTTTATCGGCGCAAGATCAGCGTTTCTGCCATTGTGGCGCGCGGCGTGCGCGCTTCAAGCCGTATTTCTTTCTCTCTTTAGCCCTCGGATCACGGGTGAGATATCCATGCGCACGTAGGGTGGGGCGCAAATGCTCATCCATGGCGACAAGCGCACGACTTACGGCAAGACGGAGCGCAACTGCTTGCCCATGCTTCCCTCCTCCCTCTGCATGTGCGTCCACAGAAACTCTTCCCTCTAAACCGGCAGTCTGTAAAGGTGCACGCGCGATCGTTTCAAAGAACGGGTACGAGAAATACTTCTCAAGATCCCTTCCGTTCACTTTGAATGATGTGGGTTGTGTGAGGGAAAGTCTCACTCCCACGATTGCCTCCTTCCGCCGGCCAACTGCAGAGAAGAAAGCCTTCGCGACAGGCATTCCCTTGAACGCCGTACTCCTCGTCTCCTTGCGTACCAGAGGAGTCGCATGCCGTAACAATGGTGCGGTCTTTCTGGCGTGCAGAGGTTTTGACACAATACGCCGTCTTACGGCAGGCTTACGGACAGACTTTCCGGTGGGAGGTAGATTCCGAGGTGACATAACGATACCATTACATAAACGACAGTCTTGAGAGCCTTTTTTTTCTCAGTTTATTCTTTGGCAACATGCCGCCGACCATCGCCACGAATAATTTTTGAGGATTCTTTGACCATTTTTCCTTCAACGTCTTAATGCGCAAATTCCCGGGGTAGTTCGTATGGGTATAATAATGCTTGCCCGTCAATTTTGGCACCGCAATATGGACCAGAGAGAGATTCTTTACCATCACTGACACCTCCTCATCCTTGTGAGAGGCGTACGTCACCTTGTGCTTCCCTTGGAGATAATAAGCAGAAAGAGAAGCAAGCCTCCCTAAGCTCTTTCCAGATGCATCAAGGGTGATGGGTTCCGAAGTGGTGGTATTACTCATACGAACGAAATATGCGCCTCACGCGCCGCGTCGCCACGGCGTGTTCCCACGTGGGTAATCCTCACGTATCCCCCCTTACGATCTTTATAACGCGGTCCTAACACTTCGCATGCCTTACGGAGAGCGCCTTTGGTATACAACACTCTGCCCATCTTCCTCCGATTTGCCAGCGTAGGATTTTTTGAAAGGCTCACAAGCCGTTCAACAAGAGGACGGACTGCCTTCGCCTTCGCTTCAGTCGTCTTTATATGATCGTATAATATCAGGCTCGTCGCCAGATTACGAAGCAAGCTCCTGCGGTGGGCAGAACCTCGATCAAGGGTGATTTTTTTCTTCCTGTGTCGCATAGAGGGGATTCATTCAACACTCTTCTTGCCCCGCCTTGCTTTCTTCATTGGCGTCTCTCGCTGCTCGTCTTTTCGAACACCACTTTCATCAGCAGCCGTCTCCTCCAACGGGATGGCAATAAGCTCTCGCCCTCCTTCCTCGACGGATGCCGCCGTCTGTTCTCGCGCTCCCTCAAATGTGAGGGATGAGATTTGATCACGCAAGATATCAAGCGCCTGTACCACCGCATCTTTGGGGGTGATACTCCCATCAGTTTCCACCGTAAGCAGGATCTTATCGAAATTAGTCATCTGCCCTACGCGCACATGCTCGAGATTGAGCGCCACATGTCGAACGGGTGAATAAATAGCATCAACGGCAATGGTGCCAATATCAAGTCTTTCTTTTTCCCGGGATTCCACGGGCAGAAATCCTCTCCCGCGTGTGAGATATACCACCAGCTTAAACTCACTATCAGCGCTCGTTGCGGTGGCAATAGGTACGTCGGGCGTCACCACCTCAACGCCTGCGGGAGTTTTAAACTCTTTCGCGAAGATATTACCCTGACCATTAAAATTGAGTTCCACAGGAAGGGGCTCACTATGTTCACCTTCCATGCGGAATCGCACCTGTTTCAAATTTAACAAGATATCAACGACGTCCTCTTTGATACCCTTAAAGACAGAAAACTCGTGGTGAACACCGGCCATTGCCATGGCACTAATCGCACATCCCGGCAAGGATGAAAGGAGAATACGCCTCAAAGAATTCCCCAACGTTGTGCCATAGCCCGGATATAGGGGCTCGATCACGAAACGCGTACGATGTGCGGTTTCCTCGACAAGCGTAATAGGTTTTGGATGAATAAGAGGTTCTACCATATACGTATGGTGGTATGAGAGATGCAATTGATATTATCGTGAATAAAATTCCACAATAAGCCGCGTGTCAACGCCGGGTTCGCATTCATCTACTCCAGGAGCGCGGATCACCCTCCCCGTAAGCGCCTGGTAATCAAATTCGATCCACGAGGGCGCCTCCACGTTTATCGATTTTCTGACCGTGAGAAGATCTTTAGTAACCTGGAGCGAAAAAAACCGAGGGGTGAAACTAATGCGATCCCCTACTCTTACCTCGTATGAGGGAATGCAAACTTTTTTCTCATTCACCGCCACAAACCCATGACTCACCAATTGTCGTGCGTGTGCACGCGAGGATGCAAGATGAAGTCGGAAGACGACGTTATCCAAACGCCGCTCCAACAGTTCAAGGAGTTTCGCGCCTGTCACACCCTTGTAAGTCAGCGCTTTCGCAATGGCGCGCGCAAACTGGCGTTCCATGAGCCCAAAGAGCGCTTTCAGCTTCTGCTTTTCCCGCAGTTGAATGCCGTATTCAGTAAGACGCCCATATCCCTTCGGTCCATGGATACCGGGAGGGTAACTTCTTCGCGTAAACGCATGCTTCACACTCACATCACGGTCACCCTTGAGCTGTAATTTTTCTCCTATCCTGCGGCTTATCTTACCTCTTGGTTTTAAATTTCGCCCCATACCTCTCAATAAATACTAAATTCGAAATCCTAGATGCGTCTTGGTTTAGGTGCACGAACACCATTGTGGGGTATGGGAGTCACATCCCGAATGGCGGTAATTAAGAATCCATTTGCCGCCAATGCCCGCACAGCTGATTCACGCCCCGCCCCCACCCCACGCACAAATACTTCTATCTCACGTATTCCCATCTCCTTTACCTTATCGGCTATCGCGCGAATAATAACCCCGGCTGCATAGGGTGTTGCTTTCTTAGGCCCTTTAAACCCGCACTTCCCTGCTGATGCCCACGTGAGTACATTGCCATTGATGTCACTCACTGTCACCAACGTATTGTTAAATGTGGCCAGAATATGCACGTGTCCACGACTTTGTAATGGTCTACTCACCTTATGAGGCCGCGGGGGGGATGCTTTCGTTGAACCTGCCTCTCCTTTTTGAGACGCTCCTTGAGAGGAAGGGTTGAGATTCATAGTTTCATCCATAGAGTCTCTAAGTCTTTTGTGCGGGAGGCTTGCGACCAGACCCCATAGTACGACGCACATTGTGACGCACGGTCCTTGAATTGGTTTTTGTCCTCTGTCCGCGCACTGGCAATCCCCGGGTATGGCGAATACCGCGATAGGAGCCGATTTCTTTCAGGCGTTTAATATTGAGCATCACCTCTCTCCGCAAATCTCCCTCCACCTTATGCTGTTTCTCAATGTATTCCCGCAGACGGGAGACTTCCTCCTCGTTCAAGTCTTTTACGCGTGTTGCAGGGTCCACTTTGGCAAGCCCTAGAATGCGCGCGCTTAAAGGACGCCCAATGCCATAAATATAGCTTAAGCCAATATCAATTCTTTTGTGAGGGGGGAGGGTGACGCCGGCGATACGAGCCATACTCAAAAAGAAATTCCAAACTCCAAACTCCAAACTCCAAACAATCTCGAAATCCAAAATCCAAAATACCAATGATGAAAATGGAGACCAGAATTGAGGGGCTTTTTTGGATATTGGGATTTAGTCATTGGGATTTATCAATGATTATCCTTGCCTTTGCTTATGCTTCGGGTTCACACACGTGATATAAAGACGACCATGACGCCGTATGGTCTTACATTTCGCACAAATTGGTTTCACAGAGGCGCGCACTTTCATGGTACATCTGTTAAAACCGATACGTGATGCGTCCCTTACTTAAGTCATAAGGACTCATTTCCACTTTTACCCTATCACCCGGCAAGAGAAGGATACGATTCAAGCGCATCTTGCCTGAAAGGTGGCACAAAATCTCATGGCCATTCTCCAATTTCACCTTGAAAGACGCTGCCGGTAATAGCTCAACCACTTCACCCATTGCATCAATGAAGCCTTTTCGATTCGTTTGTATCCCCACACTCCCCCCATTATTTACTGGTGTGGCAGGTGGTTCAGCACCACTGTTTCCTGTTTGATTTTGTAGCATACATTAAACCTCAACCTTCTTATGTCTTTCTCCCAGAAGGTTGGGTTGTGATAGATGAATTATCCGAAATTTGTGAAAAATAACCCAAAATATCACGCTGACAACAGCATAGAATACTCTTACGGTTGTGTCAACTCTTGCGGCACAACCTCAATAGTGATACGGCTTGAATCCCGCGGCAAATAATTCCTCAAACTCCACCGGAGCGCAATCCTTACATCTTTTACCCCTGTAAGGGAAAGTAAGGCGAGACGCGCTTGCTGTACGCTTCTGCCGGTAATTTTTTCAACGAGCGCTGACGTGTCAAAGGAGGATACCTGAATTTTTGAAAATACCAATTCTGCCTTTGCGTCTCCTTTCTCCACGTCAAGATTATCCACTGTATCCACACGTATGACGCACGTCTCCGTTTTATTATTCTGAAATTCACTACATGATTTTGTATCTACCCCCAACGCACGAAACGCATCAGTGGATGAAAATGCGAGCGCTCGCATCGCTCCCCCCATCTCTACGGTGACCGTATCTGCTTCTCTCCCTAATGGTGGATCCACGATTATGCGTGTCACCGTAGCCGTCGTGAGTGTGAGTGCGGTACGCCATTCATCGCCTACGCGCGATTCCACGGTGTGCAGCAATGCCGTTTGCAACTGATCCCATAACACTGGTTTAAGTGCGTCCACATGCTCTTGGCGCACCACCTTTCCCATACGATCCGATCCGCCGACAAAGGGGCTCGTAATGACTGCCCCTACACGCTGCTGCTTACTGAAAGGAAGCGAAGGGATGATAAGCCGTCCACTCGCACGATTACCCTCCACCCCAGGTTCCTTTGCCGAAAGCATCGCGGTCAACGTGCCAAACGTAATAGTGGTATCCTCCGCCACAGAGGCGGCAGGAATGGTGAGAGCGCTTTCGTTCACATATACGACGCCGTTGTCAGTGATAAATTCAGTCCCTGGCGTGAGCACAACCTCTTGTCCAGTCTGATTCTCCACACGCACTTCGCCCTCCGCTTTCTCACCGCTTTCTGATAGTTCAGTGATCGCGCTCGTCGTGGCATACGATCCCTCGCTCGTGAAGAGCTCTCCACGCAGATGACTCCTCTCTCGCTGCTGATTGCGCCATGCGGCATTGATGAGCGCTTCTCCTCTGCGTTCGATGACATTCACCTCGGGGATAATCGTCACATGCGCCCGAGGAGTAATGGCCGTAAATATAAAAAGCACCACGACAAGAATGAGGAAACTCGCCCACCCCCACCCGCGAATGGATTTCTTCTTCTTATATTGAAATGATTGCATGGGTCTTCCAAAGAAAGAATGTATGAGCTCGCCGCGGGCAGAAGGCCCCTTCTCCTCTTGCGAATCGTGGGGAGCATAGGCGGGTAAGCCGAAACGCGCAATCCGCTCTTGCAGTTCAGGATCATGGGTAATGAACATTATCTCTTTTGTAATCCGCAGCAAAGCCGTCGAGAGATAGTTCATAGCCACCACTGATTGGAAACAAGAATGGCTCTTGGGCACCATAATCTCTCTGCGGCTTCCCCGCGCATGTGCCACTTTCTTCACCAGCTCCCAAGGAGTAGTATGCTCATCAAAAATAAATGAAATAGTAGCGCTGACGCGGTCAAACTCCTTATGCGGCATTATTTCCGCCTCGTCGTCGTCAATTGAATCAGAAGACATGCCGCGCTTCATGTGAGTATGGCTTTAATGCGACGCACTCCTGCACTCACCGCTTCTTCTTTCACGACAGAAAAATGACCCACTTCGGCAGTGTGTGCCACATGGGGACCACCGCAAATTTCGCTCGAGAAATCGCCAATGGAGTATACTTTTACCTTCTCTCCATACCGCTCAGTAAAAATGCCTATGGCGCCCTTACGCTTTGCTTCTTCCACGGTCATCTCATCCCATGTCACCGGTAAATCTGCATTAACCTTCTCATTGACCAAGGCTTCAACGCGTGCGATCTCATCGGCGGTAAGCTTTTTTGGATAAGAAAAATCAAACCTTAATCGCTCCTCCGTAATATTTGACCCCTTCTGATACACCGCGGCGCCCAACACTATCCGCAACGCCTGGTGGAGGAGATGAGTGGCAGTATGCAAGCGGACAATCTTTTCGGTATGATCAGCAAGCCCTCCTTTGAACTTCTTCTGTGCCCCTCTACGAGAAAGCGCCTGGTGCGCTGTAAATGCGTCTCTATATCCTGCTTCGTCCACCGTTATACCTTTTTCGTTAGCAATTTCTTGTATGAGTTCGAGAGGAAATCCATACGTGGTATAGAGCTCAAATGCGTCATCGCCGCTCACGGTGCTCTTGCCCCTTATCAGCCGTTCCATAGCCTTACTCCCCCGTTCAAGCGTTGTTCTAAACTTCATCTCTTCCCTCTCTATCTCTCTTAGTACGCGGTCTGCGTTCCGCTCCAATTCTGGATATATCGCCGCAAAATGGCCTATGACGGCGCTCGCCACGCTCTTGATGAAAGGCTGGTTGATTCCCAACACATGGCCATGGCGCATGGCACGGCGTATCAAACGCCGCACCACATACCCCTGGTCCACATTGGATGGTAATACGCCAAGGTCATCTCCCATGATAAACACCGCCGCGCGGATGTGATCAGCAATGATACGTACGTGAGGATCTCCAGTGGCGTGCTGAAGAGAATTCGGGAGAAGCCCCGCTATGGCATCAATCGTACTTTGAAATGCATCTGTCTCAAATACCGTTGTCTTACCCGTAAGCACCGCCACGACACGCTCAAGGCCCATGCCGGTATCCACGTTTTTCTGCCGCAGCGGTACATACGCGCCGTCAGCTTGTTTATTAAATTGCATAAACACGTCGTTCCAAATTTCCGTCCATCGTCCACAATCACAATTCGGATGGCATTCTTTACCAAAACGCGGATCATGGGGGCGCCTCGTGTCATAGAACATTTCTGTATCAGGACCGCACGGGCCAGTCTCTCCCGCCGGCCCCCACCAATTCTTCTCTTTGGGATAGGTAAAAATGCAATTCTTGGGTACGCCGACATTAAGCCAAAACTGTTCCGCTTCATCGTCACGCGGCGCGTCTCTGTCACCCGCAAAAATACTGACCGCGAGCCGCTCTGGATCAATCCCTAACCAACGTGGATGCGTTAAGAATTCCCAACTCCATACAATCGCTTCCTTTTTAAAATAGTCACCCAACGACCAATTGCCGAGCATTTCGAAAAAGGTAAGATGCCATTGATCTCCCACCGCATCAATGTCTGTCGTGCGTATGCATTTTTGCACGTTCGCGATTCTCTTCCCCTTGGGATGCGTCTCCCCTAAGAGATAGGGAACCAAGGGGTGCATGCCCGCGGTAGTAAAGAGCACGGTAGGATCATGCTCAGGAATCAAGGATGCAGAGGGTATGATGGCATGACCTTTAGACGCAAAAAAATCAAGGAATTTAGATCTCAATTCTTTGGTAGTCATGATTATATTTAATCAGATGAAAAGAAAATACGCAATGACTCTATGAGCATCCGCTTACGACGTTCACTTGCATTCTTCACGATTCGACCCCCTCTTTCATCTCCCCCTTTCAGGGGGGGAATATCTTTGGTGTCCTCCCCTATAAACGGGGAACTGCAGTGGTGGTGTCGATAACCAGTGGGCAGTGATAGACAAAATCCTTGAAACGTATGACAGCCGAAGGGCGCCGCATTGCGCCGTGAGGACCCCGTTTGAGCCTCACTCCGCTCGACTCTACCGATAAATCCTGTCCAGTGGATACCGATAAATCCTGTCCAGTGGATACCGATAA
>JBFLWV010000056.1:0-11590 GCA_040757655.1 Patescibacteria group bacterium
CGGCAGAGGCGGTGTGGGTGATTCTTAATCCGTTGATCCCGCCAGACGATACAATATCCAGCTTTGCTCCCGGATTCGTGGTCCCGATCCCCACCCGGTTCTCATTTGCATTCACGACCAGAGTGTTGTCATTCACGTCTGCGATCAGACCGCCGTAAATATTCGTGGTCGTGGAGGTTAATCCGGTACCGCCGACATAGAGTAAGGAAGTAGTCGCCGTGCCCAACACCTCTAACTTCTGGTTGGGAGAAGTGGTGCCGATGCCGACGTTGCCGCTCTCTTGAATCACGCCCCCTGGGAAATAGAATGAGCCAGTGGTGGTGGCTGATCCTTCCACCTTGAGATTGCTCCAGAGGAAGGTAGTGGTGGCAGTCCCTTTGGGGTCAATGACGAGATCGCCCGCGCTAAGGACGGTGAACGAAGCGTAGTTGGTGTCAGCCGTGGTCCCATTGCCTATCCTTAACTGTTCCGTGGTGGACGAGGCAATGATCATGCCCCGCACATCCAGCTTCTGCGTGGGCGAAACCGTCCCGATGCCGACGTTGCCGCTCTCTTGAATCACACCTGATGGGAAGTAAAAACTACCAGTGGTCGTGGCAGAGCCTTGGAGGTAAGTGTTGTGCGCCACGATGCCGTTGCCGATGAAGTTGTGGGTGCCTTCGACCTCGATGTCGTAGACGCGCTCTTCAGGGAGGTGTTCGATTTTGACGATTTTGTCCCATACCGCAGCACCTCCATGTTCATCCATAATTGCTATTTCTTGTCCAACTCTCAAGTATTTCACCTGTGTCCACAACCCTCCCTTGACAAATCTCCTGTATTCCTCTATGCTCAACCCCGTAGGCCGTTTATTGGGCTGCGAATCCTCGTAAACTCGAGGTGTAACAGTTCTGCGGCCACGAGAAGACTCAATCATTACTATGGTTGGGTTTTCTTGTGTTTTGGGACGGTATACTGCTGATAGTGCATCAATCATCTCGTCAATCGAAAACGCGTGATCTGCGGCGTTTTCTTTTTTATGCACTGAATAGGCGGCAATGTGCGCCGGAGAACTCTTGCCGATGGAACGGAATGCCACGTGAGCATTAGCGTCATACAGTTCGATCATGCCTTGCATCAGAGCCTCATATCCTGGATATTCGACATCCACGTCAATATCCGTACTGCGGACTCCTGTCCGCTCAAGCAACGAGACAATGGCGGCGGCAAAGAGTGCCGGACCGAATCGCTTGCGTTCGCCGCTCTTGCGGAAAATTTCATGCAGATGTCGCTTCGTTTTTTTGGTGAGGACATGTGTATACGACACATCCTTGTTGGCAAGAGCAATAATCGTGTCTTTGTTCAACTCCTCTATTCTATTTGACTGGTCAATTTCCACACGGCCAGCTTGCGGCGGTCGCTGCTTGACGAGATAGGGATGATTGCCGGTCGTGCGAATGGACTTGCCGAAAGCGGTGACTAACTTAAAGATCGGCTTCACCCCCATGTCCATCAACGCGTTGACCTTGAAAACAACCAGTTTCCCCGTCCGCTCATCCAAGGTAAGGATCTCGTCTCCGGGCTGGATGTCCTTAATCTCCACGTCTTCAAAATAATCCTCCTCGGTTCCATCTGCTTTCTTTCTTCTTCGGCGTCGTCTCAACTTGGTGTCGCCCGTGACGCACTGCCCCGACACATGGAGGTTATAGGAGGGGGCGGTGGTCCCAATCCCCACATTGGCTTGGGCTAAGAGGTTGCCGTTGACTCTTAAGGTGGAATCAAAGGTGGAGGAGGCTTTGACGAATATCCCTGCAGAGGAGGAGGTGGGGGTGAGATCAGAGGTGAAGATGCGCTCCCATGCGCCCGAGGAACCATACCCAAGATTGGCGATGGTAATGGAGCCGGCGCCGTTGGTGATGGAAATGCCGGAGCCGGCTGTTAAGGTTGAGGCAGAAGGGGCAGCACCCGTGGATCCAATGAGGAGTTGGCCATTGGTCAGGGTGGTGGCGGTGATGGGTGAAGTTCCTCCTCCGATGAGGATGCCGTTCTGGGTAAGGGTTGCGGCCCCGGTGCCTCCTTTGACCACTGACAGGGTGGAGGTTGAAAGAATCCCTGAAGTGCCATTGCCTAAGAGAAGCTCGCCCGCAGCAAGCGTGGACTGGCCAGTGCCGCCATGGGTGACCGAGAGGTCATTGGTTAAGGTTAAGGTGTCAATCGTGGCATTGGTCGCGGCAAAGGTGGTGAGATCTAACGTGGTCGTGGCATTCAGCCTGCTGTCAAAGGCATTGGTGAATCCGGTGCCGGAGAGGCTGGTGTTGACGACCAGGGTGTCAATCTGTGAGGTGGTGGCGTTGAGCGTGGGGATACGCGCATCGCCGGTGATGTGTAACTGGGCGCCAGGCGCTGTCGTCCCGATGCCGACGTTGCCGCTTATGTAAGTGTTATGTGCCAAAATTCCATTGGCCACGAAATTGTGCGTGCCTTCAACTTCAATATCGTAGACCTGCTCATAGCCTACGAATTCAATAGACTGAATTTTGTCCCATACCACTTGATGAACGTTGAAAGATGAAGGATGAGGGTAGCTCGCTTCGCTCGTTGTGCTTTCATCGCTGTTGTTTACAACAGCAATTTCGTCTCCTTCTGTTAGGTAGATGACTTTTGTCCATTTCGCTGATGATAATTTTTCATGATACAATGAATCTGCCGTGGGGGTGACTTGGTGTGGGTCCCGGATTATCACCCAGTGGCCCGGGGGTTCGAATCCCCTCACCTCCACGGTCTGTTTTTCCTGACTTAACTTGACAATATTTCTACCAGTGCTATTATTATTTTCAGGTGATAATCCGGTATCTCGCATCAAGTTGGTGCCACCAAAAGAATCGCTAACCATAGCGGTTCTTTTGTTATCTCCATTTTTCACATCCCATAATATTTGCGTATCCTTAAATTCATATCCTTCAGTAAGATAATCATTGGGCACTCCTATTTCATTCAGCTCTAAACCTTGAGCCGATTTCTTTATTGCTAGGTATGGATGATTGCCCGTGGTTCTAATAGTCTTACCAGATGCAGTGGTCAGCCGAAACACCGGCTTCACGCCCATATCCAAGAGTTTGTTAACCTTTCTTAATTCAAGCTGGCTTGATGTTTGATTCAAGGAATAGACATAATCACCAGGCTTCACATCTTTTATCTCTATTCCTTCATCTTTCATCTTTTCGCTTTCATCGCCAAAAACTCCACCCTGTTTTTCCATTTGTTCAGCTGATACTGCCAATAGCTCTGAATCCCCGGTGATACACTGCCCCTCCACATGGAGTTTTTGGACTGGCCCCGTCGTCCCGATGCCGACGTTTCCCATTAATTGTGTTTTACCACCCACGTAGGCCGTATCCGTGGTAGTGATAGAATTGAATGTTGAACCTCCTGTGAATACTGCGCTTCCTCCGATGATAAAGTCACCCGTAATATACCCAGTACCAGTGACATTGAAAGCATAGGGTAAGGTAGTAGTGGCAACACCTAGGGCGCTAGAAACAATCTGAGTACCGCTCGTTGTCGCATTGCCTGCGAGGTATGTATCTCCAACGACGTGAAGCGTATAGCCTGGGTTTGCCGTCCCCATTCCCACCCTTTGTTCGGCGGCGTTCACCACAAGGGTAGACGTGGCCACGGTAAGGCCGGTGTTCAAGGTTGTCGTCGCGTAATTGCCCGTGGTGGGAAGTGAGAAAAAGGTATAGGTTGATCCATCAGACACCACAAGCCGTGCAGTGGGCGTACTGGTACCAATGCCCACATTGCCTATACTCACCGTTTGTCCACCAAAATACGCGGTGTCGGTAGTAGTGACGGAATTAAAGATGGAACCACCTGTATACGTGGCAGAACCCACAACCGTTAGATCACCACCCACGTATAAATTATTCGTGGTCGTTGCATGACCATATACCACAAGCGTCCCCACATTGGTAGTTGTCGCATTGACCGTCGTAAACCGCGCAGGCTGGTTGAAATAGGATTCATTATTGACACTCAAAGGCCCGGAGAGCGTTGTCGCGCCTGCGACATTGAGCGTACTCTGCACTTCTACGCCGCCACTGAGCGTTGACCCCTTATTAACGGTGAGCGTACCCGCAGTGAGCGCCCCGGAAACCGTGGCTTCCCGGACAGTGAGCGTATCACCGCTCAAATACTTCACTGCAAACGCCGTACCCCCACCATCCTTGGCAGGGGCTGAATACACATATACTTGCGTTGGCGAGGACCAAGAGCCCGCGGCTTGTCCGGGAGCCCCTATCGGGCCTTGAGGGCCGGCAGGGCCTGGAGGGCCTGGAGGGCCTATCGGGCCAGGGGATCCTTGCAACCCCCGAGGACCTCTGACCCCTGATATAACTGCCCGCCCTTCCGTAACGCCTGGCACTTGAGAGGCCTCGCGCCGCAACTTTACCAACGTCAAAAATTGATCCTGAAGCGCCAAAATCCGGTCGCGCCCAAGCCGCGCAACCATCCGGTCAATGGCGCTGCCGAGCTTTTTCCCTAACACAATAAGAGATTCAGTAATATAATCTCCCGTGTGCGCGCCCGTGCGAACAGCCAAACTATCAATCCGGAGGCGCGCGGCACCAGGTAATGCAGTATGGGCAATGCCGCTGCTTACGGAAGGAATTCCTCTGTGCACCACCTTCTCTCTGATACCGACGAGTGCGAGGAGGGAGTTACCCAATGTGTCTATCGTGTGCTCAAGACTCCGCACCCTTTGCGCCCGCATCAGGCGCGCCACAGGCACGAATGCGATACGTTCCGCAGACACACGCGCCACTTCTTCAAGCGTGTGTAGCGGCAGCTGCGCCTTCACCCGATCTGCGATCCTTCCCATACTCTTGAGCGAAGAAAGGAAGGGAGAGGAGAGACGCGCGACGCCTGTTTGATCTGGAACCAAGGACCTTTCTTGATGGGATGCAAAAAATCCTCGTGACCATTGTTCTGACAAATGCTCTGAGCGTTGCACGAACGAAAATAGTGAGGAGCGTATCACTCTCCCGATGTCGGCCACAGAGGTGCCGGCCACTCGAGACTCACGCATCGCCTCGCTTCCTAAAGATTCTTCCTGGAGAATAGTGACGGGGAGCACCGCACGCGCGATGCCCTTGGCATCCGCCCATACCTGCCGCATTGCTTGTGCGGGTGTTGGCACCACGCGAGAGGGCACGACTCGCAGAGAAGCTTGTGTGGTTGCATACTGCGATACCTGTTGAGGTAAGGTTTCGGTAGAATGAGTCAGATTCGCGAGAAGAATCTGCGTACGCGTCCCGAGGAGGTCCAAAAGCGATGTGGTGTTTCGTGTGCGCGCGAACACATCAGAAATTGCCACGCGCGTGCGGGTCGGCGCCTCCCTCGCAATCGCCTGTGCGAGGTCGTGCCCTCTCGCGAGCCCTGCGCGTGCGGTGTGCGTCACATGGAAGGCAAGCGTCTTCCCGCTCAGCTCCACACGATCTGCGATTGATGCAGCGGTTTGTGGACTGACATACGCGAGTGCATTGGTGGAAAGCAACGAGATGAGCAGCACATATACGACTACCGATTGCAAACGCCGCTGCCAGGGAAAAGCAGACCAGTAACGGAACGTGAGTGCAGGCGTGCGAAGGAAAAAGTCGATACCGCCGCGCAGAGAGCTATACCACTCACCACGCATACGAGAAAGTAAGGCGGTGATATATCCTAGTCGACGGATAGGCGCGACGGAACGGTGAGAAGGGAGAAGATCTAAAGAAACATTTACGAGAGACGAAAGAGATATATGACGCCCCGGCCTCGCAACCTCGGATGATGTCCTCATGATATGCGGAAGGGAAGATGTTTTCTGCGTCGGCGTCGCTGCAGAGAATATTCTACGAAATCGCTTTTCCCATAGGTTGAGCTCCCGAGAAATCGCTTCACGCTGTTGCTGTGTATGACTGAGAAAGGCACGATGAGATAATGCGCCAAACGAAGAGGTGAGATGTGATTGAACCGCATGGCGATAGCGGGTGGCGACACGGAGTATAGTGGCGTATGCGGCCGCCACTCGCCCCCCTAATCGTGATCGTATTTGACCCACGACGGTTCGTACCTTGTGCGGCAATGATTTCACTCGGCGCACCACCTGATGGGCGACCGTTGATACCTCGCGAAACGCAACGTGGCTCTCCCAGAGCGTCTCCAGCTCCCTATCTTCCCTCCATTCGCCTTTCACGTTGCCGCGATCAGTGGACGGATGCTCCTCAATATACTTCCGGAGCCACTCTTTCTTGGTATACCACGTCCTCCCTAGCTTCTTCGCTTTTAACAATCCACGGCGAGCAAGCAGGGAAAGGTATTCTTGGCTATAGGTGCAGAGCAATGCAGCTTCAGATAATAAAATATACCCTGACTTCTCCCATTCACCATTTGGCTGAACAGAAGAACGCAAGGGTATATTTTCTGCACGGTTAATTGTGCTGTTTATTTTTGTTTTCATGCCGCGTAATGTCCTTTTTCGGACTTATCACGCGCCGCATATGAAAATTTTCCAGTTGCCGAATCGAAAAAAATCAAGTATACTAACCTTGAACCCACCGATTCGGCAATTCTAAAAGCTTTCACGCACGGCTTTGATAAATTGTCAACGGTGGGTGCCCTGTTTATTTCGCGCGTCTGGCGTACGGAATAAACATTTTTTATTTCTTCTCATCGCTATTCACTTTCCCTCACGAACCAAATTTTTCTCAATCTCGCCTCTTGCTCTATCCGATATTACTATTTTATCTATTACTTAAGCCGATTTTTTCTCACGTACCAATACCATTATAGCGCACTTTTCATCTTAAGTCAACCTTGCCGATATTACCAAACGAACCTCGCCTATAAGATTATTCCGAGTGATTCTACCAATATTGCCGCGTAATCCTGCATCCACGAGGGATAAACACGGAAGAACACTGAATTCTACACGGAAAGGCTGAAATGCTCATCAACCAACGATCTCACGTCAACCGATATTCGGATAAACTATGGAAAACTAAGGAATTATGTGGAAGATATAAAGTATGGTATGTTTAAAGAGATAGTATATCACTCCTATGGCATATCCAACCAAACAGACTATTGAAGAAACACTGCACGCTCTTCTCATATCTCTTTATCCTGAAATGAGACAGGTGCAGGTAGCGAATCTCATCACAATCCCTGAACCTCATAGGGGAGATTACGCTACCAATGCGCCGATTCGCCTGGCACAGCAACTTAAACGTCCTCCCACCGATATTGCGCAAGAAATTGCAGAAAGAATCAAACCCTCACTCGTACCGCATTTTGAAAAAATTGAAGCGACGAGGAATGGGTATATCAATTTCTTCTATGCCAAAAAATGGCTGCAGGCAAGTCTCCCGCGCATATTGGCTACTGGCGATACGTGGGGACGGTTAGCCACTACCCACCAGCGCGTGCTTGTTGAGTATTCAAGCCCCAACATCGCCAAGATGATGCATGTGGGACATTTTCGGTCAACGCTTATCGGCCATGCGCTTGACAAGATATTCCGCCACGTCGGCTACGAGGTTGTCAACGATAATCACCTCGGCGACTGGGGTACTCAATTTGGTAAACTCTTGGTTGCCTATCAACGCTGGTTTACCCCAAGAGGCGATGCTCCGATTACGGTGCCGGAGCTTGAAGCGCTGTATATCCGCTTCCATAAGGAATCGCAAAACGACCCGACGCTTAACGACCAAGCCCGTGCAGAAACAGTGAAACTCCAGCAGGGGGATGCGAGTAGTAAGAGACTCTGGCAGGAATTCTGCTACATTAGCCTCGCAGAGTTCAATCGCATCTATGACCTTTTCGGCATTACCTTTGATTACCTACAGGGGGAGAGCTTTTATGAGCCCCTCCTCCCCGGCATTGTCCAAGAGGCACTTGATAAAGGAGTGGCGGTCATAAGTGATGGCGCGGTGGTCATCCCCCTTGGCGATGTTGGGCACCCTGATTTTATGATTCGCAAATCCGATGGCGGCTATCTCTATGCCACGACCGATCTTGCAACGATAAAGTGGCGAGACGAACATCTCACACCTGACCTTATACTCTATGTCGTCGGTGACCAACAAATACTCCACTTCAAACAATTATTTGCCGCAGCACGTAAGCTTGGTTATGCGTCGCGCACAAAACTCATCCATGTATCATTCGGACTCATCCTCGGCGCGCACGGCCGCAAGATGTCCACGCGCGAAGGGGAGGCGGTTGACGCCATGCATTTCATCACTACCTCCATCGATTATGCAAAAAAAATTATGAATGAAAAAAACGCAGCACTCTCCCCTGCCGAAAAAGATGAAGTCGCGCAACGAATCGCATTGAGTGCGCTGATCTACAACAGTCTCTCCCGAGACCGCGAATCATCGGTGACGTTCAACTGGGATGCGATGATGAATTTCAAAGGAGCTTCCGCGCCTTATCTGCTCTATACCGCCGTGCGCATTAATGGCATCATACAGAAAATACAAACGGAGCATCCTGAAGACCTGACGACGTCGCCTGACCATACGCTGCTCAATGAACCGGACGAAATACTGCTCCTGCGCACGCTGGTGAAGTTTCCCGATATGCTCATGCAGGTTACTGAGAATTACCGGCCACACATACTCATCCACTATCTTGACGATCTTGCCAACATTTTCCATGCATCGTATGACCGACTGCCTGTTGCCCAGGCAGAAACGGAGATACGCCGCGCGCGCCTTGCACTTTACTTGGCAGTCGCAAACACCATGACGATAGGCATGAAACTCTTGGGGATGCAGCCGGTGGAACGCATGTGATGATAATGCAAAAATCAAATCTCAAAAACCAAAATGAAGGAGTCCTTTCAGGACAAAAATATTTACATTGTAATCTATCATTTTGATTTTTGGATTTTGGATTTTACATTTTCATCATTTTATATGGCCTCCCTTGCGGTAAACAAACGTGCCCTTCATGACTATGAAATCTTGAAAAAGTTTGAAGCCGGCATCAAGCTCACGGGCGCAGAAGTTAAGTCTGTGAAACTAGGAAAAGTCGATCTCACGGGAAGTTACGTGCGCATTTCTCCTACAGGAGAAGCACTCCTCTCCAACGCTACCATAAGCTCCTATCCCCCCGCACGAGACACTCAAATGCACTATGATCCGCGCCGCAACCGCACGCTCCTCTTACACCGCAAGGAGATTGCCTCTTTAACCGGCACGACAAAGGTTCGTGGCATCACGCTTGTCCCTCTCTCGCTCTATACCCGGCAGGGTATTATTAAGCTCGAAATGGGGCTTGGGCGCGGAAAGAGCAAATACGACAAGCGAGAAACGATAAAGAAGAAAGAGATGAAACAGAGGATACGAACACACTTACTCCACAACTTACTCCACAATGCTTGACTATTCCCCACATTCATCGTATACTCCCAACTGAAAAATTAATACGCCGCTAAATAAAAAAACATTTTTTTCTTTTAGGATTTAGAATTTCGAGTTTTAGGATTTTACACAATTGGGGATGTCCATACGTCGCCAGTAACTATGGAAATCCTGCAGTCAGCCGTCTTTTGGCTCATTCAAGACGTTAATCCCAAAAGAGCCATCGAGATAACTGCCAATTCTCTCATAAGCAGGGTGAAGGCGATTGCGTCGACATTTGTCGACTCACTTAAATTCCAACCTGCATTTGCCGCAGTCTAATCACTGCAGCCATCCTTCCCTCCGTCGCCTGCGTGGAGGGAAAAGGGTGTCATACTGCAGGCTTGTCCCGACGTCACTCCTTCTGATTTCGGGAGACATGGCCAAAGGATCTATAGGTGCTGCTTGTCCGTTCCTTGATGCATCTATAGTACCAAGAACGGACTATGCTGATACCCTGCAGGATGGCCAATTGCTGCACGCGGGTGCAACACCCGCCATCTCCACCAACATTTGATAAATCCTAAATCCGAAATCCTAAACTCTAAACAGTCAATACATCAAGCCGTTTTGAATTTCGTGATTTGAGTTTGTTTAGTGCTTAGAGTTTAGAGTTTCAATAGTTATGCACCTACGCCACCGCCGTCGGCCAAAGCAAAAGCCTGAGCTTATCAAGCTCGCGCGGGTAAATAGATTCATCAGTTCACCCGAGGTTCGCGTTATAGATCAACAGGGCCAAAACCTCGGTATTCTTCCCGTTGCACAGGCGCTCCAAATCGCACAATCTGCAGGGCTTGATCTTGTGGAGGTAAACCCAAAAGCGGAACCGCCCGTGTGCCGTATTATTAACTACGGTCAATACCGCTACGAGCAAGAAAAAGAGGCACGGAAAGCAAAAGCAAAACAAAAAATGATCGAGATAAAGGGGATCAGGCTTTCCCTGCGCATAAAAGGGGTAGATCTAGAACTCAGAAAATCGCAAGCAGCTGAATTCTTAGAACGGGGAGATAAGGTGAAAATAGAAATGGTCCTTAGGGGAAGAGAAAAGGCCCATATGGATCTTGCACAGAGAATTATTGATGATTTTGTTGCCTCGCTCCCCTACGCGGCAGTGATCCAGCCCATCTCACGTATGGGAGGAAGGATCTCGCTGGTGGTGGGAAGGAGGTAATATTGAAAAATGCAGAAACCAAAATGCAAAATTGTGGAGCACCGACTAACCAGGCAGGATGGAATTCCTTCATTTTGAGATTTGATTTTTGAATTTTGATTTTACTGTAGTATGCCCAAATTGAAGACCAAAAAAACTTTCTTAAAGCGATTCCGTATTACCTCACAGGGTAAAGTGATGAAACGCGCGGTGGGTCAGAGTCACTACAATGCGCGCGCGACGGGTGAGGCTACCATGGGTAAACACCGCGACCGCCGCATGCGGCCGGGGCATACCAACGTTATTAAACGATTACTATAACCACCGTATGTCGAGAGTAAAAAGAGGAACCATACGTGCACGAAAAAGAAAAGCGCTCCTTACGCAAGCAAAGGGGTACCGTTGGGGGAGAAAAAAAATTCCCCGCCTCGCCAACGTGGCGGTCATTAAGGCAGGAGTGTACCAATACCGCGACCGGCGCACCAAAAAACGCGAGTTCCGCAAGCTGTGGCAGGTTCGCCTCAACGCCGCTGTCCGCGCACAAGAACTCACCTACAGTAAATTCATCCACCTGCTGAAGATGAAGAAAGTTGAGCTCGACCGCAAGACGCTTGCCACCCTCGCGCTCGAGCATCCTGAAGTATTTGCAAGGATTATTGAGACGGTGAAATAGGCAACTCCTCATGGTGTCTTGTTGCTTCTTTCGCTCATATAAAGAATTCTCCCCATCGGGAGAATGCTTTTATATAGGTTCCAATAGATCTTCGCAATCAGGACAAAATAATTTTTTACTCCGCCCACACACGCTCGCATAATCTGTAGGGGTTAATGAAATTCTATGTACAACCTCTTTTGTTGGACATGAATCATTAGGGCACATAAACTTGTAAATCTGCCCTGTGGCAGAGACCACAGGGCGTTAAAGCTCGAATAGTCTCAACTGCTTAAGATTATGCTCTCGACCTTGCTGTTTGATATAGTTTTCAATGATGTGCTTATTCCCTTTCCCACT
>JBFLWV010000057.1:0-11636 GCA_040757655.1 Patescibacteria group bacterium
GAAAGATAAGGCGCAAGACCGATTGTTCGATTGTCATATGATGAAAATCGTGAATGCTTATTACTATTCACTGTCCTCATCATAGGGCAATACGATATATTGTTCCAGTATTTATGCGTGTGATCCGAAAAAGTCTGATCCTGACTTTCGTTTTGAAGGGTTTGACGTTGGCTGGTGAAAAGGTAGCACGGTTGACGGAATTTCGGAAACGAGATTTCTCCCGTGCACCTTTTATTTTTTGTTTATTTTTTTGTTTCTGGATCCCCGCATACGCGGGGATGACGGTGGAGTCAGCGAGCAGTTACAATTATGCACCTTGCATATATTATTCCATACTTAAATGCTCGGAACCCCTAAATGGTAGATAATCAAAACAAACAAGAGGAGGAAGTGAAAGTGAAAAAAAATTTAATCCCTATGATGGTGGCTGTGGCGGGTCTTTTTGTTTTTGGGTGTTCCCGCCACCCAGTTCCCACCGTCACCGCGACGCCACCCGTATCGCAGCCTGCCGCTACCGCGGACACGTCCCGGGTGGACTGTCCCAGCTGTGATGGTGGGTGGCTGCGGAAACAAATAGCCAAATGCCCGCGCTGTAAGGGCTATGGTTATTTGATCAAGAAAGGGGGAGGAGATGAGAAAAATTAGCATCATATGTCTCCTCCTAGCCATTCTTCTTGACCTCTTCTGCGGTCCAATGGATCAGAAAAGTGATCCAGTGGATCAGAAAATCGAGAAGGTCACCAGACGTACCTGTTCCAAGTGTAACGGGACAGGGACAGTGGCAGGATCGATTGAGAGTTGCAGCGGTTGTGGGGGGGGAGGGGTATCACGAGGAGGTGAAAATGTAACCCCGAAATCCATCCGATGAGCAATGCTTGTCGGAGGGATGCTTTTTTGTTTTCCATGATTTTGGATTCTTGGTATTACCAAGTGGCAGGCGAGCTGCCACGCTACATGTTGAGGTGGATAACTATCCACATTGACGGCAAGGCAGAGGAGAATTTAAGATATAGGACTATTGTCTCCAGCTTTCCCTTCGCCAGCGGCCCACTTTCGCAGGAACCCCTCCTTTTCCCTGCGGTGGTAGCCGAAACCCTGTGAGGAATAAAAAATCTTCACGCGGCTTGGCGGAGGGTGAGGTGGAGATACGGGGAACGAATGTAAAATCCAAATATCAAAGACCAAAATTATGGTGTCCCTTCGGGACAATCACAGTAGATATTTTGGATTATTATCTGATGTTACGCAGAAAAATTCAAATGTTGCTAACACAAGCCATTTTTCAAATCAGCCAATACCGCTTGCGTAAGATCAAAATTTGGCTCAAATAGAAGATTCCGTCCAATTAAGATTTATTCTCGTGCGTAACATCACTTATTATATTTCATTTTGGATTTTGGGATTTGGGTTTTGGATTATTTTCAAGATTATATTGACAGCTTTTGGAATGAACTGTTGGTGCAATAACGTAAATTCCTCCTTGCTAAACCTCTTCAACACAAACTCCTCTGCTTTGCCGGGCTGGCGCGAGAGGTGGGGAGGGCGGATGCCGATTTTGAGGCGTGGAAATTCCTCGGTGCCAAGGGCATTAATAATAGACTGGAGGCCTTGGTGTCCGCCGGCGCCGCCGCGTTCGCGGAAGCGGATTATTCCAAGCGGGAGATCGAGGTCATCGGAAATCACCAGGAGTGATGTCGAAATATCGAAATATCGAAATTTCGATATGATCGCGGCGATGGATTTCCCTGACAAGTTCATGTAGGTTTGAGGTTTGGCGAGGATGAGAGAATTTGGAAGCTGGAAGCTGGAAGCTGGAAGCTGGGTTTGAGTGATGAGCGAATGTAATTGTTTTTTTAATTTGAATTCCGGTGCATGCAGATGCCGCGCCAGCGCATCAACCACCAAGAACCCCGCGTTATGACGGGTTTTTTCATAATTTTTGCCAGGATTGCCGAGACCAACGATAAGAAAGTGCAAAAAGTTCATTTCACTATCTTTAAGGTGACTCTGATCGGTGTTCCTTCAAAATCGTACCGTTTCCGCAGCTCCTTTTCAAGAAAGTGAAGGTAGGATTCGGGGAAGCGCTCGCGGGTGGCAAGGGAAAGTGCAAAGGCGGGGGGATTGGTGCGGGTTTGCTTAAAGCCCAAAACCTTTGGCCGTTTCCGCTTTGGGCCCAAAGCGGGCAGGGAATGGCGTTGTAGCGAGTCTGTAATGAACTGATCGAGTATTGGCTGTTCTAATGTCATGGCGCGAGCGCGGGCGGATTTCAGCGCGGTTTCGACGACTGATTGCACATTGGCATGGGTGAGCGCTGAAGTAAATACCACCGGCGCCCAAGGAAGCGAAGGGAATTTCCCGCGGATGTAATTGAGATAGTGTGCACCCATATCGAGACCCCTCTTTTGTTCACCCCCTTGAGTCAAGGGGGGGGTAGGGGGGGTATCTGCGTGGATCCGCGTAGTTAATCTGCGTTGATCTGCGCGAGGCACCAAGTCCCACTTGTTTCCCACGATGACGAGCGCGGCGCCGCTTTCTTCAATGAGGCGCGCGAGCTGCTTGTCTTGATCATTGATGCCTTCTGGTAAATCGAGCACGAGGATCGCCACATCTGATCGTTTCAACGCATGGATGCTCCTGCTCACACCCTGCGCCTCCAACCCCCTTACCACTCGCGCTTTTTTTCGAATGCCTGCGGTATCAATAAGGATGAGCGGCGTATCCTTCCAGAGGAGGGGAGTATCGATGGGTTCCCGCGTGGTATGCGCGTGCGGACTCACGATCGAGCGTTCATACCCGAGAATGGCATTCAAGAGCGTTGATTTACCCACGTTGGGTTTGCCTAAAATGGCAATGCGTACTGATTCCGCAGGGGATGCTTTTGATGTGTGGGCAACCGCGGCAGTCGCCAATTGCTCAATGATCTGGTCAAGAAGATCCCCCACCCCGCTGCCATTGCGGGCAGAAAGCGCGAGAGGTTCTCCCAATCTCAATGTCCAGAATTCGTTTTTCTGTTCTCTGAATGCGGGATTGTCAGCTTTATTAACCGCGACAACGATCGGTTTGCCGCTCTTGCGCAGCTCTTCAGCGATAGTGCGGTCAGTGGGCAAGAGGCCCGCACGCGCGTCCGTCATGAGCACCACACAGTCAGCGCGCGCTGCTGCGCGACGCGAATGTGCAATGACTTTTTCTGAAATGCCAGTGCGATCATCTTCCACGTCAAAACCGCCGGTATCTATGAGAGTAAACGCAATGCCGCGCCAGGTGATGAGCGTTTCCTGCACGTCGCGCGTGGTGCCGGGAAGCGGAGAGACAATAGAGTGCGGTTCGCCGATAATGCGGTTGAAGAGCGTTGACTTGCCGACGTTTACCCTACCGATGAGGGCGACGGAAGGGAGGGTGGGGATGGGGTGGAGCATGAATTAAGTAAGAATGTACTTGGAGTATTAAGTTGGTTTAAATCCAAAATCCAAAGTCCAAAAATCAAAATCAAAATGCAAAATTTATAAATTTTAATCTATTATTTTAGATTTTGAGATTTGGATTCTACATTAGAGATATGCAGATACTATTTTCCCAAAATGAGTATAAAATCCGGCTGCGTTTCTGTACCATCTGACATGCGTATTGCCGCGTTCATAATCTCCTGCGGTGGGGGAATAGTTTCGATGAGCCGCGCGTTGAAGGTGGCAGTGAGATAGGCGCGGGCCGCTTCTTTCCCTTTATTGAGATCAAATACCACTGTTTCGTGCCAATTACGGCTCGGTGCATTACCAACCTTGAGCACATTGAGGCCCACGGACGATAGCTCGATTGCGGCATGGGAAGCCAATCCAGTTTCATTAGTGCCATTGAGGATCGCGATTGTAGCGCTCTCGCTGCGGAGATCTTCATAGATGAATAGATTCTGTACGAAGCGAGCGAGCGTGCCGTAATTCCCGTCAGCCGGCATGAGGAGATACGCGCCATCGGGGTCGATCTCATCTTTCAGGATTCCACCAGGAGAGGAATCCAAAACACGCTGTGCAATGATTTTGCCTTCTGTCCGACGCGCGATAAGCAACAGGTCGTCGAATTGGTTCGTGGGAATGTTGGTCTCAATGTTTTTTTCAACGGAATTCACGATGGCGGCAATTTTACCCGGCGAAAGGAGCGTCGAAAAGCGAAATATCTTATCACGCAAGGAGAGGAGCACTTGCTGCTGGCGGCGCGCGCGCGCGAAATCCGAGCCTTGACCGTTTGTGCCATGGCGGGAGCGCACATACTTCAGTGCGGTTTCCCCATCCATATGTTGTTCTCCTGCATGAAAGCTCACCGTCATGACGCCGTCGAGGCCATCAGGATAGCTGGGATCAGTGAACGCATATTCCACATTAATATCTACACCTCCAAGAATGTTTACCAATTCCACAAAGCCTTTGAAGTCAATGCGCACATACCCAGCGATAGGTACGCCAAATGTTTGTCCAACGACATTGGCAGCGAGAGCAGCTCCTCTTCCTTGTGCTTCTGATTCACCGATGGCATTCACCGCATTGACCTTGCGTAAACCCAGGCCAGGCACTGGCACGGCAAGGTCCCGTGGTATTGAGAGCATGACCACATCGCCGTTTTTTGGGCGGACAGAGACCAAAATGATGGTATCGGTGAGATATGGCCCTTCATGTCCCACCCCCCCCTGACCTAAGATGAGGAAATTGAGACGTTCATCTTTGGTGAGTGAGGATTTTTTTATACCAGAGAGCCACGATTCGAGGGTGCGCAAGAAGGGGAGATGCGTTGAGCGGTAGTTATCTGTTGGTGCTGCGGCATTATCTTTCCAGGACAGGAGGCTCAAGGTGGCAAAGCAAATTCCCAAAATAAAAAAAATGATCCACCAGCGGCGTGTGCGTTTGGGAGGGCGGGTCAGGGTATTCTGGGGGCGCGGAGAGGGGGCTGAAAAACGGTCCATAATTATTGCTAGCGTAGTTTTTATTATACGCGCAAGATTCCTGTTGCGTCAACCGAGTTTTTGTGGTACACTTGGAGCAATTTGCGTGGTTTATAAGGGAAAATGTGAATTTTTATGGGTGCTTAGCTCAGCTGGTCAGAGCGTCGCATTCACATTGCGAAGGTCGCTGGTTCGAGCCCAGCAGCACCCATTGGTTATAGAGGAGTATGTCGGTGTTTTAAACATTCTGCGTTTTTCTGCGTCATCATCAGCGTAATTCCGCTTCAATTATTTTATCATATCGGAATTTCAAAGCGTTGAAATTCCGACAGACACTTTACCCTTCGGGTAAGCGCTGGACTGCGTTAGGCTGCCGTGCTGATACGATCCAGCGGTTAAGCGTAGCTTTCGTGTTGCCCGAAGGGAGTTGGTGCCCGAAGGGCCTCACTGGGCGCGAATTAACACGGATCATAACGCGATAGATGCGGATTAAATTGATATGCCACAAGAAACAATGCCTTCATTCGGCGAAGAACAAGAGGATTCAGTATGGTTGAGCGTGAAGTCCTTCATCTGGGAAACGGTGAAGGTTATTGTTATCTCGCTTGCCATTATCATCCCTGTCCGCTACTATGTCATCCAGCCGTTTTATGTGAAGGGCGCGAGCATGGAACCATCGTATTTCGACCACGAATACCTAATCATTGATGAATTTTCCTACCACCTCCGCGAGCCGCGCCGCGGCGAAGTAGTGGTCTTTCGCCCGCCGAATGACGCGCGCCAGTTCTATATCAAGCGGGTGATTGGCGTACCCGGCGATCGCGTGAAGATCACCGGCGGCAACGTGTATCGCTATAACGCGGTGCAGCCAGAAGGAGAACAGCTGGATGAGCCATATTTGAGTGAAGGGACTGTCACGTTGGGAGAGGTTGATGTGCAGCTGAAAGACAACCAGTACTTCGTACTCGGTGACCACAGGAGCGCGTCGCTTGATTCGCGCGTGTTCGGACCCATTGAGAGGAGTGAAATCGTCGGTCGTACGTGGATACGAGGATGGCCGCTTACTAGGATTGCCGTATTCAATACGCTCCCCGAGTAAAGAACTTCGAAATAAGTCATAATCGGCAATGAAGTGTATATAATGTCCAATGACCAACTTCCAATTTCCAAATAAATCCAAAATCCCAACATTGGTCATTAAGTAATTGGGATTTTATTGGGAATTGAGCATTGGGATTTGGGAATTTGTTGATATGGCATCAAGGGGAAATAACAACATGAAAGCAAAGAATGCTCCTGGAGAGGAAAAGGCCGAATCTGCCGTCCCGGTTCAGCCAGGAACGAAGGAGATGAAGTTGCAGTCTATTCGCGGGATGAGGGATATCCTGCCTGAAGAATATCCACTCTGGAACTCAGTGGTGCAGGCGGTAGAACGTGTCGCGCAGGATTTTCGCTATGAGCGCATCGTGGTCCCTCTAGTGGAAGCAACTACCCTCTTCAGTCGTTCAGTGGGAGCTGCCACAGATATCGTAGAAAAAGAGATGTATACGTTCAATGATCGCGGCGGCGACAATATCACCTTGCGGCCTGAATTTACCGCCTCTCTTGCGCGTGCCTTCATTGAACACGGCATGCATACGCGTCCCCAACCGGTACGGTTGTGGGATATGGGGCCTGCGTTTCGTTATGATCGTCCCCAGGCAGGGAGGTATCGGCAGTTTTGGCAATACGATTTTGAAGTGCTTGGCGACGGACATCCCATTATTGATGCACAGCTCATCGCAACGGTTGTGGAGCTCTTTCAATCACTTTCTGTACCAGTGACCATTGCCATCAACAGCATCGGTGAAGAAAACTGTCGTTCCGCATACACAAAGGCACTTGTGGAGCATCTCTCCTCTCATCGGGCAATGCTGTGCGCTGACTGTGGACGGAGGCTAGAGACCAATCCTTTGAGGGCGCTTGATTGCAAAGAACCGAAGTGTCAACTCGTGCTTGCCGAGGCTCCCCAGATCGTTGATTGGCTCTGTGCAAGCTGCCGGGAGCATTTTGTAAAGGTGCTCGAGTATCTTGATGAACTCGAGGCGCCCTACTGCCTTGAGCCGAGGTTGGTGCGCGGTTTGGATTATTATACTCGTACCACGTTTGAGGTGATGGTAAAAGCGCCAGGGTCCTTTCCTTCTGGACCGGAAGGGGAGGGGCTCAGTCTTGCCCTCGGTGGCGGAGGCAGGTATGACAACCTTATCGCTGAATTGGGAGGACGACCGACGCCGGCGGTCGGTTTTGCCGGGGGGATGGAGCGTCTGATTCTTGCTATGCAGCGGTGCGAATTCGTGGCTCCACCGAAGAGTGTACCCCAACTCTTTTTGGCGCAATTGGGGAATGAAGCGCGAAAAAAAATGTTAGGGCTATCATTTCAAGTGCGTCGTGCAGGATATACGGTTGCTGACCAATTTTCTAAAGACGGCTTATCCCAACAGCTTGAAGTGGCGGCGAGGCTCGGATGTCGCTATACGCTCATCTTGGGTCAAAAGGAGTTGCTTGATGGCACCATTATCATCCGCGACATGGAGAACGGTATTCAAGAGATTGTGGATTTCACGAAAATAATGCAGGAAATAGAGAAGCGGTTTTCTCGGGAAGATCCGCAGTCTACGAAGATACCTATTATCTTTCCATCCACCAACGAGGTGCGAAAACCTGATCTCAAGAGAGAAGAATATCTTCTCAAGGAATCGTTCGAGAAAGGAGAAGGAGAAGATATCATGGTTGAGACTGAATCGGTGAATATTGATGAGGCGACAGAAGAGATCGTGGATGGAGTTGAGATGGACGAGGAAGAAATATATGGGAGTGGTTTGAAATGGGTGCCTGATGATAATGGGGTTGAATATGGAGATGAATAGTCGGCGAGCGCTTAACTAAACCAACTTGCTTTATTTGCGATTTTTTGTCATGCTGATATTAAGATTGATTACTATAAAAAGGAAATCCTATGGCAGTTGAAGTGAGAAAAAAGACAGACGAGTCAGTCGAGGGGATGATTCGACGTTTTACCAAGCGAGTACAACAGTCTGGCGTGGTTTGGCGTGCGAAAAAGGGGAGGTTTTACACGCCGCCGAAGTCAAAGGCACAGTTACGGAAAGATGCAAAGCGGAGGAGAGAGATGGTATCAAAACGTGAATATTTAAGGAAGATAGGAAAGCTCGATGAGACTGAGGAGCGTGGGAATTTCCGTAAAAGGAGATAAAAGGGTGTGCGTATGACTCCAATAATACGGGAAGGATTCGTTGGAGGGATCAAGAATTGACGATCGCCAAAATATGATCCCTCTTGAGTATTAGTGATTACTATCTATTTGTAGGTTCATGAGTTGAACCATGGATGTTTTGTTCAAACATTTAAGCGGAAATTCATCACGGATCATACAACAAATCCCGACGTTGAAGCTTGCTGTTTTCCGTCGGTTTTTATTATCCCTCATTCTTGTTTTGCTCATTTCTCTCCCTCGTATCGTTCACGCACAAACGACTCCCTACTCCCTCACCGATAACGCCACTGGAGGAGACTGCATCTTGTTCGGTACTTGGGATGAAGAAACCAAGACCTGCACCATGAATACCGATGTCAACGTCCCAATAGTAATTTCAAATGATGACATCACCTTAAATGGTAATGGGTATCGTCTGATCGGTACAGGAGGAGATACCGGCATTTCGATTACATCGAGAACGGGCGTGTCGGTTGAACACATAACGATAATAGGCTATTGGAGCGGTATTCTGGTGGACACCTCCTCGTCTATCAGATTGTCAGATATTATTGTCAATGATTCAATGATGTCATATGCTGTGTCTTTTATAAATACCCATCATTCAACGCTGGAAAGCAGCACTATCACGAGTAGCACACAGAGTCAAAGTGTTCGCGTCATCCAATCTGATGATAATATTTTTAACCAGATTATAATACTCACAGGAAATCCTGCAGTATTTCTGAATGACGCACATCATAATGAATTTACCCATTCTACCTTTAGTACTTATGCCATAGCGGTGCAATTCATCTCGTCACATGACAATAGTTTTAAAGGGAATGAATTTATTGGAACAGGAGTACGATCGTCTTATGGCACCGTCTTAAACTTCTCAAACGGTAATGTATTTACAGAAAATACAATACAGAACATGTATTATAATTTGTCTGTAAATGGGACGCCACAAAGCCAGGCACCCAATCGATGGTATCATAATAATTTTATCAATTATATAAATCGCGGTTATGTAGTGTATGGGAGTGGTACCAATCTATTCTCCGAGCCGCTTCCCATAGGTGGTAATTATTGGGATCAATATGATGAACCTATTGAAGGGTGCTATGATAGGAATGGTGATTTAATGTGTGATGGCGGATATGTGATCGGTGCTGATGTAATAGATTGTGGTCCATGGATTGAGAGGGATGTATGGAAAGCCCGGAAAGATCCCGTGATTCTCATTCCCGGCATATCGGGATCAAAGCTTTTCCATAATGATGAGGAAATATGGATGAATGTGGGGAAGATTATTACTGACATTGGTGATGAGTTCCTTGACGTGTTATCAATGGATGACGGAGGGCAGAGTGTGAATGATATTGAGGTGGGGGACATTATACGCATGAAGGATTTTATTTTCCCAATACCAGATTTTATTGTGTGGAGTAATCTCATCGAAGACCTCCAAAACGCAGGCTATATCGAAAACCAAACCCTCTTCGTCTTCCCTTATGATTGGCGTATGGATAACAGTATTACTGCGGAAGCACTTCAGGCGTTTATCACCAGCGTATTGCAGCAAACTTCCTCTCCCAAGGCAGATCTCATCACCCACTCCATGGGCGGCCTTGTGGCGAAACAGTACATCAGCCAGTATGGGGAAACCTCGGTTGACCAGCTCATCTTCATCGGCACTCCCCACTATGGCGCGCCCAAGGCATTGAAAACCCTGCTCTGGGGCGACCAGTTCAGTATTCCCGGGGTACTGAATCCAAGTGCGGTAAAGGACATTTCCCGCAACATGAGCAGTATTTACCAGCTCCTCCCCTCCCTGTCCTACTTCAGCGAATATGACACCTATTTCGTTGACCGCGCAGATATCGATCACGACGGCGTCACAGGAGTACTTGATTTCAACCAAACTCAATCCCTCATCGGCAATATGGGATTAAACACCGCGTTAAGGGATGATGCGATCCCTTTCCATGCGTCCCTCGATGCCTGGACGCCATCCCCCGGCCTGCAACCGCGCGTCCACAACATTATCGGCTGCGGCACTGGCACCCCAGGTCTCTATCTCACCTTCCAGGACAGCTCCGGCAAGACCGCGGTCTATTACCAGACCACTGACGGCGACGAGACGGTCCCGCTCCACAGTGCAAGGAAGGTCGCTGCCGGTTCTCTCTACTACATTCCCCGCCCAAGCCATGCACGGATGCCGGATCACTCCCTTATCCGCAGTCTCATCCTTGATATTCTCTCTGATAACACCATAGACCTGCAACACGATAATTATGAAGATATCCGCGCAGGAGCCGGCAACTGCGGCTTTACCGCTACCATGCATCGGGTGTACAGCCCTGTCAATCTTAATGCGTATGATGCCCTCGGTAACCATACTGGCCTTAATCCCGAGGGTGGCATTGACGAAGAAATCCCAGGATCGCGGTATGATGTCTTAGGGGATGACAAATTCCTCTTCCTTCCCAAAGGCAGTAACGCTGCCGTTACTCTTGATGGCATTGATAATGGCACGTTCCGCTATGACATCGCCGATGTCACCCAAGACGGAGAACTCCAGAGCGCACGCTTCTTTGACCTGCCCGTCACTCCTGATACAAGGGTTGAGGTGGTGTTTGACGAGAACCACATTGATCAGACCACCCTCAAGCTCGATCTGCAAGGAGACGGCACCTACGAGCAGATACTCTCCCCATCCTCATTCCTTGATGTAGAAGGATCCGCAGATTTCATTTCTCCCCACATGACTGTTGTTTCACCTCTGCCGGATGCCATCTTTGAACATCACCAAACCCTTCCCATCCAGAGCGAAATCATTGATGACACTGCTCCTCTTGCCGCAGTGGTAAAAATAGATGGCCACACCATCAGTGGACAATCCTCATCCATTTCACCCTTTCCTCTTTCTTTGTTCCTCGACCTTCCCACGCTCCTCTTAGGCACCCATACTCTCTCCTTCACTGCCCACGACGCTGCGGGAAACTATACCTCTTCCTCCTCTTCGTTCACTATTATTGCCACGCCTTCCAGTGTCGTAGGACTCCTGAATTGGGGATTAACCCACAATTGGTACCCTGATCCCAAAGCGTATGCGGCAATTAAGAAAGCCCTAGAGCTCATTCCCCCGCTTCCCAATCCTCCACAGCCCTTATCCCCTAAACAGAAGCAAGTAGTCACCACAATCATCAACAACGCCATCACCATCATCGAGAGATCATATCAGCAGGGGAGGATAACCTTGGAGGCGAGGGATATGTTGGTGGGGGATTTGGTGTATATAAAAGCGAGTTTATAGGTATAATCTGAATAACTGATGTTACGCAGGGCTTACCAATGCAAACTGACTTTTCAAGGACTGAAGCTCTTTAAAACTTGCCATTAGTGCCCTCACATACAGCTTCGATTTGAGCGCGAAATGATTGGTAGAGACCT
>JBFLWV010000058.1:0-63288 GCA_040757655.1 Patescibacteria group bacterium
ATCCCTCTTGAGGACTTTTTCAACTGACATCATACGATTTTGTGTTGATTTTAATAATTGCTTTGTATTTTCAAGACCTTGCTATCCTTAATTTTATCAAAATAACCTAATTCGCAACAGGTCTATTAATATCTTAATGGAAGGGAGGAAGGGACATTATTTTCTCGGTCGAGAAAATAATTGTCCTTTTTATTGTATGCCATATCTTACCTTTTATTTCTTTAAATCTTATTATACTTGCCAAATCTCTCTCTCTGCTAAAGTGGGATAGTAAAAAGATGTTTGTCAAAAAAGTTCATGAAAGGAGGTGATGAAAGATGGGATTCTGGTCTTGGATTTTAGGACAGGATAAGGAGGTAGAGCTTTTCTACCTCTTCAAAAGCAATCCGACTGTAAGTGGGCCAGACCGGACACCTCACCAGCGCGAGCGGCCCGAGAATCTACCCAATGGTTATGTCATTGGGTCTAGGATGGTGTCGCCAAGAAAGGCGGAAAAGCTCGTGGGAAGGTGACGGTGAAGGCGAGGGCTATCAACCCCCGCCTGATTTTTTAAAGAAAACCAAAGAAGCACCAAAATTTGATGCTCCTTATGCTATCAGTGTTTGATCTGCGACGCTACAACCGATTAACATTCTATAGCGTGGCAGCTGGTCTGCCACCACGGTGTCGGAGACGAGCCCCCGTAGGAGAGCAAAGCACCCTACGGGGCAAGTCCGACGCTACAGGCGGTTGGAGTATTTGTTATCCTAAGCTCCTTCTTAAAATCCCGCTGGCGGTGATGAGGAAGGTCGCCTTTTTACGATTACGGAGTAAGGGGAGGAGTCTCTTAGCGAGCTGATAGTGTTTTTTCTCCCTCGCGGTTTGGGGGCCGAGGATCACGCCGAAAATTTTCTCTATTTGCACGATATCTTCCATTATTTTATTCCAATTACGGTTGTGCTGTGCCAATTTCTTCACGTTTTCCTTATTAAGATATTTTCCCGCCTCGATGAGATTGCTCTTTATATTCACGTAATATTTTTCAAGCAGTGAGCGTTCCTTATCAGTGAGTCGTTTAAGCGTCACTCCTGTGCCAATGAATTCCGGAGGAATCCCAAGCGAGTAAAATGCCGCGGTAAAGTTAATCGCGCGCGGGAGAGAGAGCGCGCCCATTCTGCGCTGATAGGCAAGGAAGCCGACATGCAGGCGGCGTTCGCGCCGCGCCGGTACTGCGCCAAATAGCGGCTCTACATCACGTATGACTCCTGCGAGAGTGGTTTGGTATGCGGTTTCAAACTTTTTGGCAAGTTTGTGGAGTTTTTGGATTTCGTTAGGAGGGATAACGCGTGCACGGGTAGCAGGAAGATGACGATTAAGATAGGCAATCGCCCTTTTCACCTGCAGCAGCGGGTAATCGTAGCGGAACGCAGATTGGATGGTGACGGTTTTCACGCCCGCATATTCTTTAATAAATTCTTTGCAGGATGCGGGAGAAAGCCCTCCACGGAATACGAGACTCCCCACACCAATGATGGGAAATACGGGAATGCCTGTCTCTTTGGTGAAGGAGCGCATTTCCGAGAGCGCGATTTTATTTGCGATCATCGTGGCGGGAAGGCCGGAGACGAGTGCGGGATCGGAGCGCGCGAGAAAGACGCGCAAAGAGCGGGGCCGCGCGCGGAAATACCGTGCGTGCATCCGCACATATTCCCGCAGTAGTTTTCCCACGCCGATTTGGTGTTCGATGCCCTCTAAAAGCGGAATGACCTGCAAGTGCTCATTGTTGCGGTAAGAGAAATGGTCGAACGCCTGCGATTTGAAACGCGCGAGTTTCCGGAATGAGCGTTCGATGTAGATCAGCTGTTCCGCACGTTCGGTGAGCGGAAGGATAACTTCGAACAAGGGCGGGTAGTGGAATTTAAGATCCCGCGCAAAGTCCTCGCTGGTGAGGATGACAAGCAGCGCGCGCAGGAGCCCGTAGCCTTTTTCGTGCCAGATGTTGGGGAGGCGGAAGGTGAGGAAGACGTCCTTTCCGAGTTGTCGGCGTTTAAAAAAGTCGCGGTATCCGTAAAAAAATTTATCAATCACTGCCTCGTCTGCGTGTCTGCCTTCCCAGTCCCACATGAATTCTTCCGCGCCAAGGTCGCGGAAGCTCGACATACTTTCTTCCACTTCTTCCAAAGAGCTCACAAACCCATCGCCGTCGCGTTCCCAATAGGGTGCGGCGGCATTGTCAGGATGCTGGGTGGCCATGGTGGAGGGGATTTTGCGCATACAGAGTCGTTCGGGTTCGACATTGGCAAACACGCGTCCCCGCCTCCTGCGCGGCGGGGCGCTCCGCCTCGCCAGCCCGATCCGCCTTCGGCGGAACCATGCTCGGGCTAACTGCGGAGGGTTTGCCAAATTGCCGAACCCTCACTAAAGAGAAGTGTTTTTGAGAATATTAAGTTTTTAACTCATTGATAAACGTATGTGGTTTTAGTAGTTGTTAGTAGTTTTGTCAAAAGGTACCACTTACGGTATAGTAACTATACCTTATTTTATTATTCTCGCATAATTCCGCGTTACTATCCGCGTTTATCTGCTTCTATTGAATATGTGATGTTACGCACGAGAATAAATCTTAATTGGACGGAATCTTCTATTTGAGCCAAATTTTGATCTTACGCAAGCGGTATTGGCTGATTTGAAAAATGGCTTGTGTTAGCAACATTTGAATTTTTCTGCGTAACATCAGTGAATATGATAAAAATAATGATATTCATTGACGGCACATGGTTGTATTCAAATATCCCTTCTTTGCGAGAAACATACGGGCAGGAGGATTTCCATATTGATTTCGGCAAACTCCCCATCGTGCTCACGCGAGAGGTGAGCAGGCTCGCGGGAGCGGAAGAGGTTGATCTGGTGCGTACGCACCTTTTTGGCAGCTACGCGTCAAACTATGATTTGCGTGACGATGAAGCGGTGCAGCGCCGACGCGATTTTTTCCTCATGCTCAAGGAAGAGTACCATTATGAGCTAGAGCTCTACGCAATCAATTACATGGGTAGGCGTTTGCGGAAGGCGGATCGCGATCCCGAGGATGCGTTTGAAGCGAAAGAAAAGTGCGTGGACATTTCACTTGCTGCTACCATGCTTTATGCTGCCGCGCTTCCCCATGTGTATGACGTGGCGATTGTGGTGACCGGGGATGGCGATTTCGTGCCGGTGCTGCAGCGGGTGAGGCTTTTGGGCAAACGCGTGGCGATTGCGAGTATTAGGAGCAGTTGTGCCTCTGATCTTTCTGATCCGCACGACCCCAGTAGGGTGAAAGACTTCGATACGATCTGGATTGATGACTTATTGAAAGAATTGGAGCTCACGTTCGAGCCGCACCAGTTGAGATGCGAGTCACCCATCCATAAAGGGAAAAGGGAGGTTTGGACCACTTTTTATCCGCGGAAGGGGCAGCGGTTTTATTGCGACACCTGCCGCACGGAATTCTTGGAGCAGAAGCAAATGGCGCAGGAGGAATACGTGAGTGATAGGATTACCCAAGCAGAGGAAGATGAGCGGTTTGAGGAAGTGTATACCCCTCCTACCTTAACCGGAGAATTAAGGAAGAAAGTGCCTGAGCGTGGTTTTGGGTTTATTAAGGCAGGCGACGGGAATGACTACTTTTTCCATTTTACTGACTGTACGAATGGCACCCATTTCGAAGATTTGGAGGAAGGCGCACTTCTTGATTTTGAAGTAAAAAAAGAGCCTTCCTTCGGTAAGGCAGGCGCGGCGCAAAATGTGCGGTCGCATCGTTCGGGGTAACACGATTTTCTTGTTGCGGAACTCGGCTCCGCCTTCGCTCCGCTTCGGCGAGACCATCCCGCTCAGCCACCATCCTAATCAACTCCAGCTGAGCGGGACTGCCTCAGACAATCCTCACTGCGAAAATCGATTACCCCTCACTCATAAGAGTGACGTTACCGTGTGTAGCCCAAGCATTCTAATTCTTGTTCAATTTCGGTGGGAAGTGGAATTGCTTCCCTCACGGGGCTTTTACCCGGATAGCGCCACGCGGTAATGACGGTGCGTGTCCCTTTCTTATCTTGATACATCACCCAGATTTCCTGCATAGTCGCAGATTTATGCAGATTAGACGCAGATTTACGCAGAGCGTGCTGTGTGTGTTTATATTTAGTGATTGATTGCATAGCTGCAATAGTGTTAGGCGCTATGCCCTTTTCTATGCGTGTGGGATATTTTATTACGCGTTTTATGCGGGATTCACTCAACCCATAGAAGCGCATTTTTTCCTTCACGTGCAGGGTCCATTTGAGGGTTGGTGGTTGGGGAAGGGGGTTGGTCTTTGTTTGCATGGTTCAACGCGGATAGGACGTATAAGATGAAGAGGATGAATAGGTCTTAAGAGGGCGAAGAGGATGAATAGGTGGGTATGATGGATTGTTGGTTATCGTTACCATTTTCCTGATGCTCCTCCCCCACCTGATATACCGCCGCCGAATCCCCCAAATCCGCCGCCACCTCCGCCAAATCCGCCTCCAAAGAATCCCCCGCCTGAACGCCACCACGTGGTGGGAAGGCCTTTCTTGGCGCGTGCTTGATAATTCCTGGAGAGAATAAAGTCCAAACCAAGGCCAAAAAGCCCTAATGCTATTGCACCAATAATCACCGAGCCCAACATTCCTCCGAGCACTCCGCCTCCCACAGCGCCGATGACACCTCCTGGCCACCAGCGTTTGCTGCGCGCAAGGAAGCTACCGAGATATATGATAAAGATAATGAGTAGGTAGACGATCTGACTGTTCAATTTTATGTTGTGCGACGGTGTTTCCTCCACGAGCGTGGGTTCTCCTTTCAATTCTCCTAAAATAGCCTCCACTGCACTTTGAAGTCCTGCGCCGTATTGTTCCTTTTGAAATGCGGGTGCCATTATGTCGCGTATGATCCTACCTGCTTTCGCATCATTTATGACCGGTTCTAAGCCGTAGCCCACTTCAATGCGCACGGCGCGGTCTTCCTTTGCCACCAGGATAAGGAGGCCATTATCTTTTTCTTTTTGCCCAATGCCCCATTGCTCAAACAGCTTGACCGCATAGTCTTCGATCGGTTCTCCTTCTAATGAAGGGATAGTCACCACGGCGATTTCATCGCCTGTTTGTTGTTTGAAATCGGAAAGTGTCGCTTCAAGCGTTTGCTTCTCTTCAGAAGTAAGGAGTTGAGCCGCGTCGGTGACGAAACTTTGGGGGGAAGGATACGTAGCTGCTTGGATTACCGCAAAGGGTAACACAACAAGAGTCATCGCGAGAACGATGACTCGAGCATTGTGCACGAGAAGCTTTTTTGCAGAGAAAATATTCATGCTATAACTCCTCCCGACCTCCTCTTATCATACGAGAAGGGGAAAAGTGGAGTTATTCGGTAAAATTCACCTGCGGCGCAGTTTCCGCGCCTGTGGTCGCTTCGAAATACGTCCGCGCATTAAATCCGAAGACCCGCGCAAAGAGATTGGTGGGGAAACGCAGGATCATGGTGTTGTAATCACGTACCTTTTCGTTAAAACGTCCACGCTCTACTGCCACACGGTTTTCGGTCCCAGCGAGCTCATCCATAAGCGCGGTAACATTTTCTGCAGAACGCAATTGCGGATAATTCTCCACCACCACCAAGAGCCGCGCAAGAGCGGATTCAACCTCTCCTGCAGCCTGGGCTTTTTGGTCTACCGTGGTTGCGCCTGCATAGCGGGAGCGCGCGTCCGCGAGTTTCCCGAACACCTCCTGTTCTTGTTCAAAGATGCCTTTTACCGATTCCACGAGATTTGGGATAAGGTCAAAACGCCTCTGGTATTGGGTTTCCACCTGTGCCCATTGGCTATCAATAGCTTGGGATGCGGTCACGAGTCGGTTGTAGACGGAAACGCCTCCGGCGGTAAGAATAACGACGATGGCGAGGATGAGGATGGTTGATCGTTTCATATAAAAAATGGTTACATTGTTATACTAGTAGTGTTATCTGGCAGTGTGATGCTGAGATATAATAACACATTTTATTAAAATCCTACAAACTCGATTTCTGGTTCGAGGTGTATGCCAGTTTTTTTTACAATTTCCTCGCGGATGAAATTGATGAGTGAAAGCACATCCTCCGCTGTTGCTTGTACTGTCCCTGTTGATTGTAAAAAGTTACCGTGGAAGGAAGAGATTTGTGCGGTGCGGAGCGTGGTGCTAAGGCCAATGAACCGGTCAATGTTGGCGCCTGCGGAGATGGGTACATGGTGCGCTGCCGCATCTTGTGGGGGTATGTTTTTGAATGTACAGCCCGCGGTGCCCGCGGCGGTTTGCGTGGTATTTTTGTACCGCTGCCATGCATTAAAATATTCATTAAACTCTTGCCAGAGCAAATCATCTGCTTTGGGAAGCTGGAGGGTTACTTCCCACACTAACCAGTCTTTTTGATGCTGGAGTATGCTGCGGTCATAGCTGAACGCAAAGCGGTCATGCGGCCATATCTCGGTGATGCCGGTGCGGCGGTTGAATACTGTTACCTCTTTTACATAGCGGCCGAAGTTGTCGGAGCCGCCGTGGACGTTATTACGCAAGGCGCCGCCCACCCGCGCCGGGATACCGAAGAATGATTCCAATCCGACCAGCTTTGCCTGGTGGGTTTTTAGCACAAGCTGTTGGAGAGACGTTCCCGCGCCTGCGCGTACTTCGACGAGCGGCAAGGTTGAGGGTGCGTTTGGTTTTTGCGGAGGTGTGGGACGGTTTTCGTTGCTGTGGCTCCATCGTGCCGCGTCCTTATCTGGAGTATTGCCTACATCCGCGAGCAAAGGCTGCTCCTTACTCTTAACTCCAATCGTTATATCATTATTGGCAAGTTGCAGCACGACGCCTCTCCATCCCTGATCTGAAAAAAGAATGTTGGATCCGCCGCCAAGGATGAAGAGGGGGATATTGAGTTCGCGGCAGGCGGTGCAGATTGTTTGAATATCCTCAAGAGTTTTAGGAGTTACGAAATAGTCTGCAGGTCCTCCCAAACGGAAGGTGGTTTTAAGGCTTAAGGGAACAGCGCGAGCAAACCATTCTTTTGAGCCGAAACGGCGTACAAGCTCTTTCCCCGCTTCCGCTTGGTAGGATCCAAGAGGAGTGATATTGGTTCCTTCAAGGGAAGTGTTGCGGTAATGCGGGTCAGGGGAGATTTTTTTTGGGGCAATGCGCAAGAATTTTTTTATAGCAGCAATGAAGGAACGGCGTTGGGCGGGATTGCGGAGTACATGGAACGCGGTCGGTGCGACAGAAGTGAGGATAATGAGGAGAATAATAGGAATGAGATACCTATCCACGCCAGGTATGGTGTCACCCAGTAAATATCCCATATAAGAGATGCCCGCTGCCCAGAGCAGGGCGCCAACCACGTTATAGAATAAAAATTGCCTGTACTGCATCCTGCCTACGCCCGCAAGGATCGGCGCAAAGGTGCGCACGATGGGCATGAAGCGCGCGAGGATGATGGTTTTGCCGCCATGCCGTTCATAAAAACGCCGCGAGCGTTCTAGGTGGTCACGGTGGAACAGAAGTGAATCCTCGCGGGTAAAAATTTTTGGGCCTAATTTACGACCAAAGGTATAGCCAACACTGTCACCGAATACCGCAGCCAGAAAGCAGAGCGGTACGAGGATGCGGATATCGAAAATATGCTGCGAAGCTAAAAAACCCGCGGTGAAGAGCAGGCTATCACCGGGGAAAAATGCGCCGATGAGCAAACCAGACTCGGAAAACACCACCGCAGCGAGACCGAGGTAACCAATGGATTCGATGAAATTTTGTAAATCCATATAGGATGAGTGGTAATTCAAATTTCAAAACCCAAATGTCAAATAAAATCCTAATAACCAATATGAACTCAAAACTCAAAAGGCAAAATTCAAAGGTTCAATTCAAAAATCAAAAGTTTTGGACTATGACTTGCAATTTTGACTTTTGACCTTTGACTTTTGAATGTAGGCTTGGGATTTTATTGGAAATGTGAAATTGGGATTTAGGATTTTTCACTTGCACTCCTCCCAATTTCTCCCCACCCCCACATACACCTCAATGGGCACCTTCAGCGTGGCGACTGATTCCATTTCTTCTTTGACCCATTGTGATACCTTGTCAATCAGTTCGTTTTTTACCTCAATGACCAGTTCGTCGTGCACCTGCAGGAGCATGCGCACGGGGCGGGATGCAGGCAGCACGTCGGACAATCCTAATCCATTTTTCAGCCGTGCGTCAACTCTGATCATTGCTTTTTTCATCAGGTCGGCGGCAGTCCCTTGGATCGGGTGGTTGATCGCCATGCGTTCGGCAGCGGCTCTCAAACCTTGGTGTTCTGCGGCGATTTCGGGAAGATAGCGGCGACGGCCGAAGAGCGTTTCTACATATCCTTTTTCACGTGCCTCCGCAATAGTGTGGTCGACATACATTTTGATTCCTTTATGCACGCGGAAATAGCGCTCAATAAAGTCTTTTGCTTCATCAATCGTGAGGCCAGATCCCTCCGCGAGGCCGCGCGCGCCTAATCCGTAGAGGATGCCGAAATTAATAGTTTTTGCTTCTCTGCGTTGCTCCGGCGTTACCTTTTCATAGGGGACACCAAGAACGTTCGATGCGGTGCGGCGGTGGATGTCCTCGTTGCGATGGAATGAGGTGATCATGGCGGCATCCCCGGTGAGCGATGCCGCGATGCGCAATTCGATCTGGGAATAATCAGCTGAGAGGAGCCGAAAACCCCGATCTGCCACAAACGCTTTGCGGATTTCTCTCCCTTGTTCAGTCCGGATGGGGATATTTTGCAAATTTGGATTGGATGAGGAAAGGCGGCCGGTCGCTGCCACTGTTTGGTTAAAGTCAGTATGGATGCGCCCCGTTGCGGGATCAACTTGTGCCGGAAGCGCGTCGAGATAGGTGGAGCAGAGTTTAAACAATTCTCGGTACTCCAAAATCAATTCTATAATTGGATGGGTGCCCTTCAACTTCTCAAGCTCTCCTGCTGCGGTGGAGATGCCAGTTTTCGTTTTTCCTAAGCCCGTGGTTGAGATTTTGAGCTTCTCAAAAAGGATCACTTTCAACTGGGGGGGAGAGTTGATATTGAATTCCTGGCCTGCCATTTGGTGTATCTTCCTTTCGAGTCTCTGTAAGGTTTTCTTCACGCTTCGCGCCTGTCCTTTCAGTACGCTCGTGTCAATTTTTATCCCCACTTCTTCCATGTCGGCAAGGATGGGGATGAGCGGCATTTCGAGCTCCTCAAGAAGCTGCAAGTTTTTTCGCTCCGCAAGGCGTGCGCGGTACGGTGCGATAAGCCGGAAGGTGAAATCAGCGTCCTCGCATGAATAATTTGCGATATCTTCATGGGGGACCGTTTCCATACTGATCTGATGAGGTCCTTTTCCAATGAGTTCTTCAATAGGCTGCATTTGGTATCCGAATTCCGTAAACACAGTCGAGTCAAGATTGTGTTGCCGTGATCCGGGATTTAAGAGGTAAGATGCCACCATGGTGTCGAAGGTAAATCCACACGCAGCAATGCCGGCGTGGCGCAGGACTTCCATGTCAAATTTCACGTTGTGGCCGTATTTTTCGATTTTTGGATTTTCTAATATTTCTTTCAATTGTTTGGAAATTGGAAATTGGAAATTGGAAATTACCACGTATTGAGCTTCTCCCTCCTTCCAGCAAAAACTTATACCGAGGAGTTTGTCTTTAAAGGGATTAAGCCCTGTAGTCTCTGTATCAAGGACAAATGATCGTTGTGTTTTTAGTACTCGGAGGAGTGCGTCAAATTTTTCTTCATCGTCAACCAGCGTATAGCGTGCCCCTTTCCATTCGCGGTGGGGGAGTGAGGTGCGCTCAAAGATGCTTCCTTGCGTGTGGCGCGTGGGTGGTTGTTTGTCTTCTCGTGAAGCTTTTTGTGTGGCAACCTCCACGGAGGTGGGGATTTTTCCTACCAACGACTGGAATCCCCATTGCCGGAAAAGTTGTACCAGTGCTTGCGTATCACAGCCACCCACGCGCGCGTCCTCAAGATTGAACATAAGCGGCGCATCTCGGACGATAGTGGCAAGTTTCTGTGAGAGAAGAGCGTCTTTTTTCCCTTGTATCAGTTTTTCCCGTATGCCAGGTTTTACGTCTGGGGTATCATGAGTCTCAATTCCCTCGTATAACCGATCGAGGGTTTTATAACGTGACAGTAACTCCGTCGCGGTTTTCTCCCCAATTCCCTTCACCCCGGGGATGTTATCAGAAGGGTCGCCGCGGAGTGCTTTATAGTCAATCATCTGATTGGGTGCAAGGCCGAAACGCTCTTTCACTGCATCGGCATCATAGATCATGGTATCGGTGAAACCCTTGCGGAAGGTATAGACGTTCGTGTGTTCGTCAATCAATTGAAGGGCATCCAGATCACCCGTCACGATGATTGTCTCAAGGTTGTGTTCTTGTGTTTTCGTGTTTTCGTGTTTTCGTGCTAACGTGCCAATAATGTCATCTGCTTCAAAACCGTCTTTCTCAATGACTGGCAGGCGGAATGCGCGGATCATGTCCTTGATGAGCGGGATCTGGTCGTAGAGTTCCTGCGGTTGTGTGATGCGCTGCGCTTTATACGCTTCGAACATTTTATCGCGGAAGGTGGGCGCCTTGGTGTCAAATGCGACCGCGCAAAACTTCGGCTTGAGGTCTTTGAGTACTTTCAGGAACGTGAGCGCAAACCCATAGACCGCATTAACGAGCTTGCCGTCCGTTGTTGTTAAGGGAGGCAGGGCATGGAATGCGCGGTGTAATAAAGCGTTCCCATCAATAATTACAAATTTTTGTAAAGCCATATAGATAATTCTACCATCTTATAGCTCAAGTAATGAATGGATTTCTTCAATAACGTCGTGCAAATATTGACGTTCTTCCTCTAATTCTTGCGCGCGGACTTCATAGGGGATTCCTCGCGCGGGATCAATGATTTTTCTCATTATCAGGTTCCTTGCATGGGTGCTCACGGTGCCGGGAGGGTCAAGCTCTGGCACAAGTCCGCCATTGAAATTGATTTTGGCGAGCGCAAAGAAGAACTGCTGGAGTTGGTGGCGCAGTTTTTGATCCGTGCTTCCCGCAAAACTCTGATGCGCGTCTTGGTACGTGGATGAGGGAGCGTTGACGTGTGCGTGTTGGATAAGGCCGGGATAGCGGTCCTCAATTTTCCGCACGACAGTTGTGGGATCGAGATCGTGGATGCGGCAGTGTTGGAAATCTATCGTAAGTCCCATATGCTGCGTGTGTGCGTCGTGGAGCAATTCTGCAAGCATTATCGGGTTGTATACAAATTCAAATTTCTCACGAGGAAGTTGCGCAATAGTGTTCCCTTGCGTTTCTATTGCGATGGCTACTTCTGGCGCAATCTTATCTCGCGCGTCGGAGAGTTTTTCGACGAGCGATGGAATGTGCGCTTCCGGATGTTTCTTATTCATCAATAGATAGGCAAGTTCTGCTGCGTGCATGACGAGCGTTCTCGCACCGACTGCGTGAGCAGTTTCCAGTCCTGCACCAAGACGTCCTTTATCCGTTACTGTTCCGCGCGTATTCCAGGATGGAAGGAATGTTGGATGCGGGGATGTAAGGCTGTATTTCAGCTTACTGGCAAGGGTTGGCTCTTTTTCCGCACGAGGCATGGCGCAATGCACTGAACGTACTAAGCCTTTAAGATATTTTTCAAGGTCATTTGTAGATTCTTCTCGCGTAAAGAAACGATTCCCCAGCACGTATTCGATCTGCGGATGAGGTATGCCAAGTTCTCGCAGTTCTCTAGAGAATTCTTTAAGGAAGAGTGCAGTTAGTTTCAGATTCCAGCCTGTGAGTTCGGGAAACGTGGGTAGGGTGATATTATGAAAAATCCGTTCTCGCTGTTCAGGAGTTGGGCACTCTGTTTCTTGTTCTGGCATGTGACGATTTTCAAGTTCAGACATAATAGACTGGACTTCATAGGACTGACATAGAGAGCGGTGTCTTGAGATGATGGTCGGTGGTCTGTTGGAAGGCTTTACCCGCATGGAAGAGTCGGGATTCACTAAACGGCGGGGCAATGAGCTGCAATCCTATCGGAAGATTTGATTGCGGATCGTCAGGTGCAGGAGCAAAGCCGCAGGGGAGGGAGATAGCCGGCAATCCTGCGACGTTCACCGCGACCGTGAAGATATCTGCCAGATACATAGCCAAGGGGTCATTTGCCTTTTCCCCGATTTTGAATGCCACGGTAGGCGAAGTGGGGCAGGCGATGAGGTCCACCTCTTTGAACGCCTGGTTAAAATCATCCCGAATGAGCGTACGCATTTGCTGCGCTTTTTTGTAATAGGCATCGTAGTAGCCGGCGGAGAGCGCATAGGTGCCGATCATTATACGGCGTTTGGATTCAGGCCCGAGTCCCCGCGTGCGCATGTTTTCATACCACTCAATCAACGCGGACTGACGCGGAACGTCACGCTTGCCTGTATCGCGGAAGGACGCGGAAGTGTCTGCGCCATTCACACCGCCGTACCTCATCCCATCATACCGCGCAAGATTTGAAGAAACCTCGGAAGGGACGAGAATATAATAAGTGGAAAGCGCGAGGGGTGCATGGGGGAGCGGAATCATTGTGACTACCGCTCCCAAACCCTCCAATTCCTCTATAGCTTCCCGTACGCATATTTTGACGCCCTCTTCAATTCCTTCTGCATCCCAGTTTTTGCCGACATATTCTACGGGGATGCCTATTTTGAGGCCTTTACACCCTCTCTCCGCCAGCGGGCGGGTCTCCCCCTTATTAGGGGGAGAACCTATTGAGGTGGCGTCGCGCGGGTCATTGCCTTGTATCACGTTGAACACGGTTTCTGCTTCTTCAACAGTGCGGCTGAATACGCCTATCTGGTCAAGCGATGACGCCATGGCAATGAGGCCGTAGCGCGATATGCTGCCGTAGGTACAGTGCAGTCCCACTAAGCCGCAAAGTGAAGCAGGCTGGCGGATGGATCCTCCGGTATCGCTTCCCAACGCGTAGGGCGCGAGTCCTGCGGCAACCGCAACCGCAGAGCCGCCTGATGATCCGCCAGGCACGCGTGTGGCATCCCAAGGATTTTTTACCGAGCCAAAAGCAGAGTTTTCATTTGACGCGCCCATGGCAAATTCGTCACAATTGGTTTTTCCCAGGAGGACGTATCCTTCTTCTTGTAGCTTCTCAATCACGGTCGCGTCATAAGGCGGCGTGTAGTGTTCCAGTATTTTTGCACTTGCTGTAGTGCGGATGCCTTTAGTGATAATAACGTCTTTCACTGCCGCAGGAACGCCAGTTAGGGATTTAAGGGGAAGACCCTGTGCAATCTGGTTATCCACTTCTTGCGCGGAAGCTAATGCTTCTTTCTCTGTAATAGTGAGGAACGCGTTCAGTGCAGGATTATATTTCTTAATCCGTCCAAGATATTCTTGCGCAAGCTCACGAGCAGAGAAGTCTTTATGGAGGAGACCTTCGTGAATTTTTCCTATTGTCAAATTCTCTATCATCATAGAAAAAATTTTCAATGCCTAAAGTCCAAAAATTTTCAATGCTCAATTTTCAATTTCCAAAGAATGTCACAATGACTCAATTTTCAAAAGTTTGGTAATTGATTCATTGGGAATTGATTGAAAATTGGTATTTGAAAATTGAAAATTCGTTTACGTCTCAAATACGCCCGGTACTTTCAAAAAGTCTCCCTCGCGCATTGAGGATTGCGACAAAAATTTATCCCGCGTCATTTCTCCTGATACGCACGTGATGTCATCATTGCGGGACACATTGAGTGCGCCTGACACGGTATGCGTAGGTTCCACTCCTTCCGTTTTTTGGCTTTGGATTTCGCTCACATAATCAAGAATGGAGGTTAATTGGCTTCCAAACCCCTTCTGCTCTTCTTCCGAGAGTTTCAAACGCGCAAGGCGGGTGATGTGCTGGATTTCATGTGACAAAGTCATAGCATTAAGTCATTAAGTCATGAAGGATGGAAATAGTCAACTTGACTTTCAGAGAGAGAGAGTACTATTTGCCCGATTAGCCGATTAAAAAGGAGGTGAGTGCGATGGCTAAGAAACGAAATCAATTAGGTGAGGAGCAAAAAAACTCGAATGTGTCGAAGGTATAGGTGAGGTGTCGAGCTCTCCTGAAAGGTGGGGGACGATGTGATGAAATGAGTGAGGTAGGGAGCGCGAATTGTCCGAATCTGAATAACCATGCGACAAAGCGCTCGCGGGACGAGGACTTATAATCTGCTCTTCTTGGAAGGCTTGTGGGATAAGTTAATCTTACAGGCCTTGTTATTTATTGTATCGGAATTCTAATAATTTGTAGCGTCGGAGTTAATCTCCGACCAATCGAGTGGCAGATAAACTGCCACGCTACAATTGTTCAATCACCTGTAGCGTCATAGCTGGTCTATGACTCAACCGATCGGGTGGCAGACCCCGATAGTAGAAGCTACGCTTCACTACGGGGCACGCAAGCTGCCACGCTACAGATTTATTTTTCAATGAGTTTCTGGAAATCTGACTCGTTGAGTATGGTGACGTTCAATTTTTTGGCTTTCTCAAATTTTGAACCAGGATTCTCGCCCACGATTACGTAGGAAGTTTTTTTGGAGACGGACTCTGATATTTCACCGCCCAAGGCGCGGATACGCGCTTTTGCTTCATCGCGCGACAGAGAGGAAAGGGTGCCGGTGAGGACAAAGGTTTTTCCTTGAAGCTGTAAGCCATAAGCCGTAAGCGTAGGGATTTCAATTGAGACACCTACGTTGAACAGTTTGTTAATGAGGTTGATATTGCGTTTATCATGGAAGTAATCGTGAAGGCTTTGGGCGACAACAGGGCCGATGTCTTTGATGGAGGACCATGTATCTATTGTTAAATTTTCTACAATTTTTAAAAATTTTTTAACGGTAGAAGAAGCTGGAAGCTGGAAGCTAGAAGCTAGAAATTGAGCGATATCGTTGGCTGTCTCTTCGCCCACGTGGAGGATGCCGAGGGAGTAGAGGAAGCGGGAAAGGGGAATCGTTTTTTTATTGTGTATTGCATGTACTAATTTATTGGCTTTAAGCTCGGCAAAACCTTCGAGGCCGATGAGGTCTTCTGCTTTAAGGGTAAAGATATCAGCGGCGTCTTTGAGTAAGCCTTGGTCATAGAGCAGGTCTATGATTTTTACCCCCAAACCTTCGATGTCAAATGCCGCGCGCGAAACGAAGTGGTAAATCCCTTCGCGGTGTTTGGCAGGGCAGTGAGGATTTGCGCAGTAGTGCGCGACGAGCGTTTCCTTTTGGGTTATGTCACCACCGCAGACCGGACATTTTTTGGGTATGCGGAACTCACGCTCTTTTCCGGTGCGCAGCTGGGGAAAGGTGCTCACGACCGCGGGAATGATGTCGCCCGCTTTTTCAATGACGACGGTATCGCCGATTTTTATTCCCAGCCGCTTAATCTGATCGGCGTTGTGGAGCGTGGCGCGTGAAACCGTGGTGCCGGCGACGCGCACTGGTTCCAGGATCGTCACAGGCGTGAGCACGCCAGTGCGGCCGACTTGAATGATGATATTCTTAATCTTCGTGGTTGCTTGTTCTGCGGGAAATTTGAATGCGATCATCCAGCGTTCTGATTTGCCCACCGACCCCAGGCATTTCTGTTGGACAAGGTTATTGAGCACCACCACGACTCCGTCGATCTGGTAGGGGAGGTTCTCCCGCTCTTTTTGTTTCCGTTCAATATAATTCCACGCGGCGTCTAAATTGTTCAATTCTTCGCATAGGCGGTTCGTCTTAAAGCCCCAGTTTTTTAGGGCGGCGTGCACCTGCGCATGGGTGGCAAGGCCGAGATCACTGATGATTTCAAAGGCGTAAAAATTCATTTTTCTCGAGGCGGCGATTTTGGGGTCGAGCTGGCGGATCGAGCCTGCCGCAAGATTGCGCGGATTTGCGAATGTTTTCTCCTTGTTTTTTATCTGCAACTTATTAATGCGCTCCAGCTCTTTTTTCTCAATCACGATCTCGCCGCGGACATAAAGCTCTTTGGGAACCTTCGTGTTTTGTTCACTACGGAGCCGTAGAGGTATACTGTCGATTGTTTTTAAATTCTGCGTAACATCTTCGCCCACCCTCCCGTCGCCGCGCGTAGCACCCTGTATAAACAATCCGTTTTCATATTTCAATACGATCGCTAACCCATCCATTTTAAGCTCTCCGTAGTATCCCTTCACCTTCTCCCCCAAGAGTATTTCATTTCGCTCTTCCCAGTCCTTCAGTTCTTTAAACGTAAATGCGTCATTGATGGAGAGGATTGGTTGTGGGTGTCTCACCTGCGTAAATGCAGGCAGCGGTTCGCCACCCACGCGCTGGGTGGGAGAGTCAGGGGTGATGAGGTCTGGGAATTGCGTTTCCAGCTGCGCAAGCTCGTGTTTCAGGGAATCATCCACGGCATCAGACACCCGCTGTTTATCCAGTACATGGTAGGCGTAGCGGTTTTCGTCAATCAGGGAGCGTAATTTTTTAATACGGATTTTAGCTTCAGAACGAGTCATAGTTATAATAATGCAAAATGCAAAATCCAAAAATCAAAATGAAGGCATTTCGTCCCGCCTTGCGGGACTCCATAATTTTGGGATTTGGATTTTAGATTTTGGAATTTATAGATTAGGGTCTATACCCTCTCGACGTCAATTGGTACGTCCCCGGCGCGCCCAAAGGTGGTACCCCATGTTCAAGGTAGAAACGGATGGAGAAATCAGTGCTGGAATTATTGGAGTAGCTATAAGCACAGGGCTGTGAGACGCTCTTCACACAAGGCGGGTTTGCGGGCGTGAGGGGATCAAAAGGCGCATGCAGGAGATAGACGGGGTCATCCGGCGAGGCTACCCAGCCTTGGTTGTCCAATGCGCTTGCGGGAGTAGTGCCAATTATCATGTTTTTCCCTTCAGGATAGGCCCCTTGGGTGTGTTCGTAGAGCGTGAGTGCAGCGCGCACTTGGCCCAAATCTGCCAGGCGCTTCACGTCCCGTGCCTCCTGCCGCACTTTTTGGATATAACCAAGAGTAAGGGAAGTAAAGACAGTGATAATCAACATTACGAAAAAAGCCTCCACCAATGTAAAACCAATCCTCCCCTTGGTAGGGTTATATCGGTAGTTTGGGTGCAGTATATATTTTGCCATGAACAAAAAATCCTAAATCCTAAATCCTAAATCCTAAACAAATCCAAAAATGGATCGTTTTAGAGTTTAGAGCTTAGAATTTAGAGTTTTGCATTTACCGTTCCTGCCACTGCGAGCCGCGGAAGCAGATGGACTTGGAGCTTTGTCCCGGTGAGGGATTCGCGCCGGTTTGGCTGGTGACGTAGTAGAAGTAGATGACGTCTGGTACGATGTCACGGTCAGTGTAGGAGAGCGTGGTGAGGCCGCTTGCAATTTGCGTGGCAGATGCAAAGTTATCCACTGCGACATTACGGTACACGCGATAACTGGTGGCACCATCGAGTGCTTGCCAGCTTAGGGTGATAAAGCCGCATGCGGAGGTAGGTGAGAGAGGATCTACGACTACCATACATGAGGGGGTGGTCACTGAAAGCGGGCAGATCACCTCTGGGGGGTCCCCAGACCAGGTGCCGGTGCAGGCAGGAGCGGAAGTGGAATTATTAAGCGTGCCTGCGGAGGGGAGTACTGCTTTGATATAATACTGGTAAGAACTATTCGGGCTCACCGTGGTGTCATAGGTGAAGAGCCCCGTGATACCAGAGAAGCGTTGCACCCATCCCGCACCGTCGTTACGGTAGATAGAATAGCTTTGCGCTGCTTTTGCCGCGGTCCAGGTTAAGCCCACCTCATCGCATTTGGTCGCGACTGCGCTCGTGAGTGTGAAAAAGCTCGCGCAGGTGGGTGCGGTGGTCAGGTTCACGGTATGGGAGGTGGGGGTTGAAGGATTGCTTTCATTGTCCGTGGCAGTGAGCGTGACGTTGTACGGCCCGCCCGGTCCTTGGAGTTCTTCACTGCCGAAAGAATTAAATGTGTCGGTCATTGATTTGTATTGCGCTGCGATCCAATTTGTAGAACGGGTGCCAGAGGCTATGCGGACCTCATCGAGGGTGCCTGCGAAATTGTTGTATCCAAAATTCCAATCGCCCCATGGTGGAGTGCCGGAAAGGTTGTATTGGTGGAGCTGCGTCCCATTCCGGTACACTGTGACATTGGTGGTCGATTTCACCACGACGATATGGTACCAGGAATTTGTAGTAAAGGTGGTTACGGGTGAGAGCGAGGAGGTTGGAGTGAGGGTATCGTGCTTTGTTTCAATCGTATTCCCGTCTTTCACCTTCACGCTAAAATTGTCCGCATTCATTTCCCAAAACCACGTGTTGGAAGGAAAACTGTCTGCTTCAAACCACACTTCCCACGTGAACGGATCTTGTTGAATAGTTGCCGCAGTGGTGCGGCGGATGTAGCCTGCGCTGGTCAAACCTTTTCCAAGGCCAATTTGGCCAGTGGTAGTATAGGTCATGCCAGATTCGCTCGTACTATCAATGTTATTACTGGTGGAATCCTGGATTCTTCCAGAGGCATCATTCATATGCCACACCATGCGGTAGTTTGTATCCCATACGGCGGTTGGGTTTTGTCCTGCTAGAGCAGACACATTGCCGTAGTACATCCAGATATAATCGGTATTTGAGGAAGCATTGATTTGCGGCACTTTCACCCACACGAACGAATTTCCTGATTCGTCCCACCGTTCGATTTCATACGAGAGGACGGTTGAGCCATCGGTATCAAGAAATCGCAGATCTTGCCCAGAGTTTTGTGTATTGGCGTAGTCTATGCGAGTGCTGTTGAGCTTAACAAGCACCGGCACGTTGACGAGGTTTTCAGCTTGTGCAGCGTTGTCAAATGTGATTTTCCGCCTCCTCGTCCACGACGTGTTCCACCAGCTTGCCGGCGTATATGTGTGATAAGGGTGTTGGACATTGGACGTGGTGGTATCGCCTAAATCCCAGCTCCATGCGGTGATCGTACCGTCATCAGTGGAGAGGTCTTGGTATTGGACCGTGTCGGATTTTAAGGTACACAAGTCAAATTCTGCGGTAGGAGGCGTGCCGCCGCCAGAGAGACTCACCACCACTTGATAGGTACCAGAGGGATCTGAAACGTTCGTGGGCACCGTATCATCACGTGCGATCGTGTAGTAATCATAGGTGCCATCGGGGAGGCTGGTTTCGCTATAGGAGGGCGAGGTAACAGATCCGACCAACGAGTAGCCTCCCCCATTCAGTTGTCGATAGACATCATATTGGCTAATGGAAACAGGTACGGAGCTCATAGAATGGGGATCAGAAGGAGTCCAGCCGAGCGTGAACGTACCTGTGGTGGAAGGATTCGTGCCAGCAGTGATGGCGGGAGTTCCTGGGGTGGAAGGAGGGGCAATGGTGATTACTGACGGATCTGATTGGAGTGAGCACTGGGTCGGATCACATGCGACGACATAGACGGAGTAAACTCCCTCACTACTCCAACTATGGGCAGCGGTCACCGTTGCTCCGGAAGCAACCGTGCCGCTTGCAGGGGATCGCGTTTCAGGAGTACCATCGCCCCAATTGAAGGTATAATACAGCGCGTCACCTTCAGGGTCGGTGGTGGAGGCTGAATAGGTATAGGTGTGATTGATAGCACCAGTGAGCGATTGCGCAGAGGTGTGGTGCGGCCGGGAGAAGATGACGCACGTGATCAGCGCGCACAAAAGAATGAAGATTTTTCGCGGCATACTATTATGGGGTGGTGATTTTTTCAACGCGGAGCGCAGAGAACGACGTTGATGCGGTGATATCACTGAAACTTATGACGAATACGTCATCTCCTCTCTGGAGGTCAACAAAGGTGGTAGGGGTGCGCTCGACTGCAGCTTTTTCGGGTTGAGGTGTCATAGGAATCGTAATCCGCACAAACGTCGTGAGGGGCTTTAATACTATAGTGAGGAGTGTACCTTTCGGTGCATAGTCATCGGTGGGTTTGATGGTGAGTTTTTCACTGGTCGCGTCAATTATTATACCACGCCTTCCCCTTAGTTCGGAAGCACGAATTCCTTGTGATGTGTGTTGCGGATTTGAGGGAGGCAATGAGGGGAAGGGGAGATATTCACGTTTCTGGATAGAGGAAATAATGAGGAGCGTGCTCAGGAGTATGAGGATGAGTATGCAGCTGAGCGTGAGAATATGTTGTGTTTTCTTAGCTCTTTTTTTCCTCTCCACAGGGTGTATGATTATTGGTATACTGAGAGTGTTAATTCTTTATTATAAAGCATTATGGAAAAATCAAAACCCCGCTCTATCCCCGTCTGGGTTTCTGTGAGCCTCGTGGTAATTGTCGGTCTCTTGGCATGGCTTTTCATCGTGATGAATGCTTCCAAAGTGGACCAGACAATCTCCCCAAACTCCGCCCTCCTGCCGCCCCCTGAAGAGCCTTTGCGCATTACTTCAGTGATTGGCGTGATAACCTCTTTGAGCGCTGACCGCCTCACATTGCAGGCGTTGAAAGTAAATAATCCGCAGCTCTCCCGCGATACCGCCCTTACCATCATTCTTCCATCAGATACGCAGGTAGCAGTGACGACGGTGCCCGCGACCATACCCAGGGGAGTGAAGGACGTGCGCAGTCTTTATCTTTCGGTGTCAGGCATGTTGAGCGATCTTAAGGTTGGTCAGCAGGTGAATGTGCGCGCACGGGAGGACGTTCGAGGATATACTGAAATCGTGGCAAAGAGCATTGAAATCACCCTTGTCAAATAGCGCGGACTCACGCGGACAACGTTGTCAGCGTTAGTCTGCGTCCCGTCAGCGTGAGTCAGCGATCAACTAGTAGATGACCCAATTCGGTTTCACAACTTCAAGCCTCCGCTCCACACCGCGGTAGCGCCCCACCCCCGTAATCAACACGCCTATGGGAAGTTCTCCTCCCGTAGGCATTATCGTATAGGTAGAGGCGGCGGAGGCGGTATTTTCTATCTTTAATTTTGTGTTATTGTCATAGCTTGGATTATTGACCGTGACTGTGGGGGCTCCCACTCCATCGTAATTAGTCTGTGTTTGGACATTAGACGACGTCACGATAACTTCTGCTGACTTTCCCGTTTCAAGGGTAACTTGTATATTAGAGGGATAAACCGCACCATTGATAGCAAGATCAAGGTAGAATGATTTTCCCGGGGGCAGGGTGACCTGCAAGGGGTTTGAAGAGGTAATTGGATCATTGAGGTTGCTCGTGGAGAGATTCGCATTGCCTTTGGGAGCGTAATTTTCTGTCGTAGCGCTGGTGGTGTAGGAAGCGTTTGCGTTTCCCGGGAGCGGGGTAGCGGTGGCGGTGAGCGCGCTCAATGAAGCACTATCCTTTTCGTATTCCCACAGCGCGCGTTCTACCGCGGTCTCCGCTGCGTAATACGCAATTTCTGAATCACCGATGGAGCGTGAGGATCGGCTCACGGTCAGGATCATGTCTGTTGCCGCGCTCGTGACGAAAATGAGCCCCCCAAGTACGGATATGGCGAGGAGTAAGGAGATACCTGGGTGTGCGATAGGTGGAGTGCGCATATGTTAATCTACTCTACTGATCGTTGAGGTACCGTTTGTTGCACCAGCATCTGTGCGGGCTGGTAGAGCGCGGTACTTGAAAACCGCATTACGATAGTCGCGCGCGGTTGGCCTAGAGGGGGCTGTCCTCCGCCTTGATAGGGCGTGGTGGCAGGGGTAATGTAATAATTTAAGTCTGTCACTGAAATCAAGGTGGAAGAAATTTGCCGCGCTGGCTGGCCGTTGACTGATACCGTAACGGCTTTGGGAGCGGGCTCATAGTTGAAGACGTATTGGTCGCCGCTCGCATTGCGCAGAATGAGTTGGGTGGTGGGTGAGGGAATAGTACCTCCCGGATATGCGGCGTAGTCGATCTCTGAGGTGCGGATCATTTTTGCAAGGAACTCCATCACAAACTGCGCTTCCTGTTGGATCCGGGAGAGGGAAAGTGTTTTTTTCTCCGCTCGTACCGTGGAGGTGTAAATGCCAAGTGAGATGGTCGTGAAGATCAAAAAGATAGATACCGACACCAGCATTTCGGTAAGCGTAAATCCTTTTTTCAACTTATGATTCATACTCGTTAGATATCTCTTACTTTAATTCATGAAGCTCAAAACTCAAATCTTAGATCTCAAATCCATAACTCAAAGCCCGATAGCTTTTCAGTTTTGCGTTGTGGTTTTGAGTTTTGAGATTTGACATTTAAGTTCTCACAATCATTTCCAATCCGTCAATACGGTGGTAAGGGCGTACGTGTGCACCCTTCCATGTTCGGTCCATCGCATAGTGGAGACAATCTCCTTTTCTGTCGCAGAGAGCGTATTGATGTTTACTAATCTCCAGAACAGCGTGGGGGTGCCCGCGGTGGTGCGGTATTGGTTATTGTTGAGGTAAAGAGCGCAGTTCGTACATGCGTGGATATCAGATCCTCCGCTGAAGGTGGCAGGGGTGGTGAGTGAGGCGCTCTCCCGATCAACAATCCACGAGGTATTCCCCGGTGGCAGGGCGGAGAAACCTGCGACGTCCCTAATAGACCGCACGACTTCTATTCCTTCCCGGGCGAGGTTCACCACGACGATGAGACTCTCTGTTTGTTTTGAGAAGGCAATGGTGGAGGTGACCAACGTGAGGCTGGCCGCGACTCCCATAAGGAGGATGCCGATGCTCACGACGGTTTCAACAAGAGTAAATCCGTGATAATATGTCATTTTTTTAACCTTAACTTCCGACATAGATGACAGTAATGGTACTTTCTGGTTTAAACTCAAAACTCAGATCTTAGATATCAAAGTTATATCTTAAAACCCGATAGCTTTCAGTTTTACGTTGTGGTTTTGAGTTTTGAGATTTGAAATTTGAGTTATTGTATCGTGATCTGTCCTGATACGCCATCGAATGAAATGGTTTTCACTTTTTCGGTTTGTGCGCGGTGGGTAAGCGTAATGGTGGCTGATTGTCCTTTCGTGGCATTCACATAGGATTCTGAGGTCGGAAAGGTGGAGATGACCGTGAGAGGACTTGACGGCGTGACGCTGGTGACGCTTACTTGAGAGTTCAGTTTCTCTGTGCGGATGACCGTATCACAGCCATTGTCATATTGGTGGAGCGTGGGAGAACACGTGTCGCCGAACACGGTGAATGTGCACACGCCGCTCGTGCAGGGTGAGGTGAGGGTGACGCCGTAGCCGCCGTCAGGACGCGATCCGCCTACCAATTCGCCGGTCAGTGCCCAAAGCTGCGCTTGCCGGAGAGAGGAGACCAATTGGTCAGCATTTGATTCAACCGCAAGGCCAAATTGGAACCCTTTGAAGTTTGCCGTGTAGAGGAGCGTCATCATGGCGAAGATCCCTATGGTGACAATCATTTCCATGATGGTGAAACCGCTTGAAAATGACCAATGACTAATGACCCCGCCTGCCAAAGCCTGTCGATAAGAACGATGCGGCTGCTCGGATGTAGCATGCAAATTTTTTAACGATACGTCCATCACCATAGGCAGATGGCGGGCAGGCAATGACCAATATTGGACATTGGGATTTGAAATATTTATTGGACATTGGGGTTTGGGCATTGGGATTTATCCTGCAAGGATAGTGTGGAGATACCATTCAAGAATTTGGTCACCCCAGAAGAGCGTAACGATTCCTGCCAAGGAAAGGAACGTGCCAAATGCGATGCGTGATTGCCATGTTTTTGATTTTAGAAAGAGCAGCGGTATGGATATGGCCGCTCCACTAAGATATGCGCCAGCAAGCGCGAGAAGGATCAGGGGGTATGAGACCGCAACACCGATAAATCCACCTACGAAGAGGTCTCCCACCCCAATCCACCGTCCCCTCGATATCACATATTGGAATCCAAAGAATCCTACCCCTATTATACCAGCTAGAAGCAGGGGTAACAACGGTTCCCCTAATATGAGATTTAGAGGGAGCGTGATAAGCCCTGCAGTGATCATGACGACATCGAAGATGAGCTGGAAACGGAGGTCAGTGACAAAGGTGATGACCAGTGCGCTGATAATGACCCAGTCGCGGAAGAGGCTCAACGCGAGTAAAGGAGTGTAACCACCTTCCTGCAGGCGAAGGGAGAAACTAAGCGCGAAGAGACCGCCAGTTGCCAATTCCACCGCAGGATATTGCCAGGAAATTGGAGTGTAACAGCTACGGCATTTTCCTTTAAGGAGGACAAAGGAAATCAGTGGGATGAGATCATGCCACGCGATTGCTCTATGGCAGTGTGGGCAATGCGACCGACCGTTTAATCGTTCTCCCCGCGGGAGGCGGTGGATGACCACGTTTAAGAAACTGCCGATTATCGCGCCAAAGATAAAAGTGGGGAGTATAATCATAACATAGTGTAAGAGTAGTTCTGAGGATGGTATCATGAGCTAAATCCCAATGACCAATCAGTGATTTAATGCCCAAATGACCAATTTTGGAATTTGGGATTTTATTGGGTCTTAGACATTGGGGTTTGGGGTTTTTTTAATTCGAGCCATCGTTGTTGGTGGCTTAAATAATCTCTCGCATTTGCTGCGAACGGCGTGGCATCGAAGCTAAAGGCTTCAAGGAATACCTGTTCTGAAGCTTTGAGTTGGCCTTGTTCGAGCAGTGCACTCGCGCGGGCATAGAGTAGGTCAGAGATGAAGTCATTATAATACATCTGGTTCTGAAAGCGATCCTCCTCAAGATTCCGTATCTGTGGTGTGAGGGTTGTGAGGTGCGCGCGTTGCGCAGTCTCTTTATTTGGGTAGACGCGATAGACAATACCATTCGAGCGGCTTATGAGGTCTCCATTGAGCCACGTGCCCACGGGGTAGAGGGTATAGATCGGCCGTTGCGTACGTTGTGCAATTTTCCAGATTCTGTTGAGGAGTCTCGCGCGCGCGACCGGGAAAGGGAGTTTCATGATCTGCATGCTTTCCGTGCCCACGGGGTGGTAGAAGCGCGAGGAGAGATACCCATAATCCACAATTGCCACGTCAGGCCTTACTTTTTTAATAAGCGACAGGTACGCGAGGGTGAACACACCGCTATCTGCTGCAGGTTGTTCCGTAAAGAGGAGAAGGATGGCATGAGGCGCAAGGCTTTGGAGGAGTGCAGTCCCCCAATCGTCCGTCAGCCATATATCGCTGCGGTCAGTACTACGAGCGAAACTTAAACCTTGGGCGCTGGGGAGAAACAGGAGAAACAGGATCGCCAAGGCTGCAACGAGCGGTTTGGGGGCGGTGCCTCTCTTAAGAAAATATTTTCGTATTTGGTGGATAATTTCTGCGATGCCAATAGCCGTCCACACAAATGCCATGAGAAATGAGGAGATATAGTAGACCGTATAGATTTCTTCACTCTCTACAATATATCCCAAACGCCGGAGGATAATAATGAGGACGCTGTTTGAAAAAAATACGCCGAGGGTGAGGAGCAGGAAGGATCGTTTGCGGAGCCACAGCGTGATAAAACCACAGAGCGATAGGAGTGCGCCAACGGGATTGAGTTGTTTAAGAAGGTCAGTGAAAAAATAGTGGACATAAATTATTTTTTTATGTTTCCATGTATCTTCGATCAGGTTGGCAGTGAAATCATTATATGATTTGCGGGAGATGTGGTGCCAGAATTCGGCGAGCGTATCAGGATGGTTCCAGTTGATGAGCGGATCGCTCCACGCGCGGAAGAGAATAAAGAGATAAAGCGAGAGGCCAAGAAAGAAAAAAAGGAGGGCGATGGGATAGGGGTGGATATTGGTATACCAATGATGCGACCGTGTCTGTGTTTGTGTGGGTATTGATTCATTGCGCGTCCACCAGCGATTACGTTTCCAATCTATGCAGAGGATGAAGATAAGATAGACGGGCGCGACGAGAATCATCATTTGATGATTGGTAATAGAGAGGCCACAGAGGAAGGAAAAGCACAAAAGTGTTGCGTGGGAGGGTGTCTGCGCGTAACGCCAGAGAAGGATGAGCGTGGCGATGAGCAGTGCGGCGTTCAGGGTATAGACTTCTGCAATGATGGCCTGCGACCAAAAGACAGGGGAAAAGGCGAAGAAAAGGGAGAGGGAGAGGGCAACGAGATAGGTGCTCGTGGTAGCTACACGAAAAGACACGGTTGACTTCCCCTGCGAGGAAGTCACCGCTCGGCTCTCGGTTTCGCTCTCCCCCGATATGATCGGGGGATCCATGCCCGCGAAGCCTCCGAGATGCTTTTCGATGTGGCTACCACTCGCTGACAGTCGTTGTGTGGGAAAGAGAGAAGAGAGGATATTGATAAGGAGTAGTGAGAGCAAAGAGACAGTGATGCTTGCGCAAAAGGCGGAGAAGAGATTGACGCGCCAGGCAATGTCGCCAAAAGGGATAATGAGCGTAAAAAGTTTTCCGAGCACAACGTAGAGAGGATAGCCAGAGGGGTGGGCGATACCGAGACTCGCCACCGCCGCGATGAATTCTCCTGAATCCTCTAGTCCCACCGTGGGCGAGAGGGTGAAGAGATAGACGGTGAAGCTTATTACAAACGTTAAGATAGTGACGAGGAATGCAGGACGGAGTTTAATAGAAAGCAGGTGCATACAACGTTATGAATCCAAAAGCCAAAATGCAAATATCAAAATGAAAATGAAAAATTTTTAAATTATAGTTTATCATTCTGGGTTTTGGATTTTGGATTTTACATTTGCATGAGCAGTGAGCCATCTTCTGTGAAGTAATTGAATTGTGAGGAGTATTATCATTAACCACCCAATTCCAGAAATCATCGCTCCCCAGAAGAAGGTTTTTGATTGGAATTGAAACCGCACGGTGTGTTCGCCTTTTGGCACCACGATGCCCTGGAATGCGAGGTTCACTGGAATGATCTGCGTGTCATTTCCATCAATGGTCGCGCGCCAGCCCGGGTACCATGATTCATTGAGCACGAGGAGCGCCGAGCCGTCGGTAGAGGTGCGGACGGTATAAGAGCCCTCCTCGGATGAAGTGATAGCAGCATGTGATTGCACCGCATTGAGAGAGGGAAGCGTGGTATATTCCACGATCGCGTTAGCTGCTTGGTAGTCACTCTGCATGAGCGTGGCTGCTGCCTCATCCTTTGAGGACACCGTGACGGCATTGGTCGTGAGATATACCTTGGGTTGTGCTATGGTCAATTCATAGAGATATACAGAAGCGCTCGCATCATTGATTGTCATGCGTGCTGCTTCGTTCATGAGTAAGGAGTTTAGGGGTACGGGCGAGAGAATGTATTTTACATTCGCGAGCCCTAGAAGCTTGATAGTATCATCCTTCAGGTGATAGGCATCAAAGGAAGGAGGAGATCCTTTGGCTATAACGGAATCGAACATGTTGGTATGGGTAATGGAATAATAGGAATTACTGCGCCCAAGCGGGAGCGGCGAGTAGTCAGGCAGCGATTCTATGCGGTAAAACAGGCTATAATCAGGCGGGAGCAGCTCACGCACGAGGGTGAGCCAACGCAAATCGTTTTGCCACCCTCCCCGCAGAGAGATGAGCTGCTGATAATATTGTCCTGTGAAAAACGTGGTGAAACGGTATTCGTTATGTTGGTTGAGATACGTAGCTGCGTGAGGCGCACTCTCCCATGTCTTAATTTTCAGTTTGTTCATGGCGTTATAGTGGTAGCCAAATACCATTAAGTCGAAGAAGGCGATACCCAACAGCGTTATTCCTAAGAGGGTGATGACCGTTTTTGGAAAAATTATTTTCCTTGCGCGTAGGAGGAGATCGACCAGCTGTTGGAACGCGTAACCCGCGAGGATGGCAAGCGAAAAATCAACCCACAGGAGGTGTCTCCCGGGAACACGAAATGAAGAAAATCCCGGGATCCATTTAAAACTCCATGCATACAGCGGAGAGTATTTCCCAAGGACAAGAGCAATTGCGAATAGAAGCGCGCATAACCAAACCAGATAATACCATGCCCTTTTTCGGACCATGAAAGGGAGTGCGACAATGGATAAGAGTAAGGGGATAAGCCCTAGGTAGCCGATATTTTCCCAGAAGAGGCCTACGCGATCCGTGAGCTCGTTCCAGTTTTCTGTATAGGTGAGGTATGCCGGATTGCCAAATTCAAAGGGTTCAATAAAGGTAAGAAGATTCTTGGGATGAAAGGGGAATGTAGTTGCAAATGAGTATGAGGAGGCGAGTTCGCGCGTGGAATGATGCGCCAACTCCCACGTTGGCAAAACTTGCACGGCCGAGAGCGTGACAAAGGTGAGGGCAGTAAGGAGCGCGAATGTCCCCCAGGTTTTAATGAGCGATAATCCTTGAGTGAGTCGTTCTTTCCATGAAGGTGAAGTGATGGCTCTCTGGTAGTAGGTGCCAATACAATAAAGGATGGTGGTGAGGACGAGAAAAAGTATGGATTGATACACAACTTGTGATGAGCCTGCAAAGAGCATAGATGTGAGCGTTACCCCGAGCATGAGTGCATACTTGAGAGAATGTGTTATACGGAAGCGGGACACACACACAAATGCGAGGGGGGTGAGCGATGCAGACATGAAATAGATCACATGCTTCAGGTGCCCCACGAAGTAACCGCTAAAGGCAAAGGTGATGCCTGCGAGTGTTGCCCCCCATGATTTTATGCCTATGGTGCGACAGTACCAGTACATCCCCATGGCCGCGATCAGCGCATGCAACGGGAATAATGCGACAAATGCTTTCAAGGGGGGAAGGAAGAGAAAAGGTATCTGTGTGAGCGGATAAAAAAAAGAACTCGCGCCATTGGCAAACAAAGGATATCCTCCTCCCACCCGTGAGGTCCATAAGGGGAGAGATAAATCTTTGAGTTTTTCTGAAGAGTAGGCGAGGTAAGGGAAGTGTACTTGGAGGAGGTCAGTACCTGCCGGATCGCCGGAATAAGGGATTGCCTGCATTGTCACCTGCGGCCAATAGTAAATAATTACAGTAAAGAATATGAAGAGTACGGGGAAATAACGATATATCCTTTCTCTATGATTGATAAACATTCGAAGCATAGGAGGTAGGTATAGAGGAGCACTTTTAGAAATATGATATCTACGCCGCGGGTGCCGCCTTCCAAGCTTTCGGAACTCGCTCCTCCGCAATTGCGGGGTCGCTCAAACAGTCCTCGCGGCGAAATGCGGCACACCGCGGCTATTATACGTTTAAAGTATTTTGTCTATAGGAAGAAGTGGGTTTCGTGTCGAGAACGTGGTGAGAAAAGGGATGACGTCAAATCATCGATCGAGGATTTTGCGTCTCACAATGGAGAACTAGAGAAGGCGGAAGTGGTGTGCAAGTTCTTCCATGCCATCAAAGTATTCGAGTCGGAGGAAGCGCACAAAGCGTCCAACAGCATAATAATCAGCAATAGCGTTTATCTCATCCTGACACTCGTAGGGATAAATCCACACACTCAAGTTGAGGTAATGGAATCCTAACTGTTTCAATTTCCACCGCAGAGCATTTCTCGCTTTATTGAAATTTTCCGGAATATCAAAAATCACCATCCGCCATTTTCTATCCCACGAGGGAGGCTTTGGGATGGTGAGTTGTGCGATATGTTTCTTCTGGAGGAGTTTTTCACCCTTTTCGGTGAGGATATAATTCCATTCTGATCGTTTACTTGCACGGCGTATGCAGTTCCGGCGTTCAAGGTGTTTCAGTGAACGCTTCACGCGATCACGGGGGAATCGATGCGCATGGCCGTTGATGTCGAGAATTTGTACGATATTGGGAGCAACAAGGGCAACCGTAAGGAGCGCGCCTGCGCCGAGGATGGGGAGTATGACATTACTGATGGTATCTTTTATTTTTTTCTGATCCATAATTTATTCACAGCTAAAATTATTATATCAATAATCGTTATCTCTGACCACTAATCATCGATCGACAATATTATGTCATTGGAGTGAACGGTGATGGTACTGATGGTAGTATTTAGGTATGAGATATAGAATCATCGGTCGAAGATTTTGTATTAGATCATTACTACTACAACCCAGTGCCGTATCTCTTTGATATCCCATAGTCAGGCATGATGGTTTCCCTAGATTTATAATGATAATTTCAGTGACACTTCACTATGGGGCACTAACGAGATACGGTACAAGTGATGAGCGGTAATAAACAGCGGGTGCGGGAACGGACGTTTAATCATCGATCGAGAATTATACGTCACTTGGTTTGAGGTGATGAATGTGGGTAGTGGGCGGATGGTGGTAAGGGCGCTTAAAAAAATTACATCTCACTTCTCTTCAGGGTATACGCTTATTTTCTCGATAAACAAGATAGATGGCTGGATATGTTATTTTTTTACGGCGTCTAAGAGGAGGAAACAAAAGGAGGAAAAATGATGCATAAAAACAGGCAAGGTCTCCTTAGTCCCTGCCTTTTTTAGATTACTTTTTTTCCAGCAATTTATTGACAGTGTCAATCAGCCGCTTGGACCAAAAAGGTTTTGTCATAAACTCATTAGCGCCAGCCTTGACCGCCTTATTGGCGATATCCACGCTGCCAAAGCCGGTAGTGGCGATGATCCGCATATCTGGGGCCATGCTGCGCAGCTTTTCGATGACGTCCAAACCATTGAGATCGCCGGGCAGTACTAAATCCACCAGTGCTAGATCGTAGTCGTTGCACTCGGCATCCTCCAAGGCCTCATCGCCGTATTTGGCTGTATCCACAATATAACCTTCGATGCGCAGCATATCTGCTGACAAATCGCGAATTTCCTGCTCATTATCGACAACTAGGATCCGTGCCATGTCTTCCTCCTTACAAAATTCAAAATGACTCTACCATCTTGGCCGTGATGCTATCCAGGACCAAGATTTCTTGTGCGAATCCAATGTGTGAGCTCGCCGTAATACCGAAGGGTGAACGGTTAAGATACGGCGACTGGCATTGCTTGCCGAGATGCTCGAGAATAAGGTGTAGCCCGACAAGGTGAGAAGGGACAATCCCTCCTTGCGCCATCGGTACAAGATCCATCGCTTCTTGCGCAGAAAACCACCGGCCTTGTTCCTTCGATTTTGGCTCGCCATCCACTGTGCAAAGAAAGAGCATGCAGAGTAAATCTGCCCTTGCACTGTATAAAGGATGGATTGTTTTGATGAGCTGGCAACTCGTTAGTTCGACGCCGATCTCCTTAGCAACGACTCGGCGAATTGCTTTAAGCTCATACTCCTCCCATAACTCAACCCCGCCGGGATAATGCCACATTCCATTGAAGGGATCGTCACCCGGTACCTCACGAAGGGTGAGCCAGAAGAAGGGAACCCCTTCCTCCTTTTTGTATACAATGACCTCGGTTGACGTTCCCGGCCTCAACCGAATAAGACCGTTGAATAGTGGGAGCGGGAGATAGCCATTGTGGTTATCCCGCCATTTTTTCATCCACTCGATCGCGGCCTCACATACCGCGATTGCATCTTCTTCCTTAGCGAACAGTTTTTGTGTTTTCATTTCCACCTCTCCGTAATAAAATCGAACGAAATATCCGATCCCTTAGGATTTTAGGATCGGGGTGAATTTTGGCTACCGTTTTGGCTTGCGGTAGCCGATGCCGTGGAGTCCGATGGTCGCCAGGACGGAATAGGCCATTAGCCTTAACGGTCCACGGGTCCACCAACCGTCGGAGTTCCGATCGAACGGCACCCAGCCGGTGGGAACGATTTCCACATCGAATCCTTTGCGCCGCAGAAGCCGGGCACAGTAGAAGCGGTGGAATGGGTGCGCAACGAGACGGACTTCAGTGACTCCTTTCTCTTGAAGGAAGGAGTTAGCCCACCCGATTACCTCCTCCGTGTCGATATATCCTCTGGAGGAGATGGTGAGGTCCTCCAGCGTTAAGATGCATTGATCCAATGGTGACTGGATCACGACGAGATCTTCCACCCATTGCCATGCAACCTCGTCAATAATTTTTCCAAGAGCTTCATTGGCCGCGCCAGGGCCATACTCAAGGGAACCCCCGAATGGAAAACCAATTATTGCTTTCACTTTTTTCCCTTTCGTTTTATGAATAGTTTTATGAATTGTCAAAGAGCACTATTACCCTAGTGCAGAGAGAGAGAGGAGTCAATGGGGATAAAGGGAATAATGATTGTGATTTCGACACCCTCACCCTCGCCTCCTGACACCAGGAGGCGAGCCTCTCCCTTTTTAGGGAGAGGGACGCGGCAAAAATAAAACCCTCCTTGAGTGGAGGGTGATGACGGGATTGCTAGATTTAGTAATCAAAGAGAAGTGGGATTCTTCCTATGATTGTTGATGATCTCGCGGGTGATGGAGCGGGGACGCTGTTTCACTTCCTCGAAAATTTTTGCGAGATACTCGGCGATGACTCCAAGGGAGAGGAGCTGGATCGCGCCAAGGAAGAGGATGACGATAAGGGTGGTCAAAAATCCGTGCGGTGCAGGATAGAAAAATGCGAGAATCACATAGATAAGGATTGCGAGCCCGGCAAATCCTGTCACCACCAGCGCGATAAAGGAAATCCATTCCAAGGGCAGGTAGGAAAACGAGAAGATCGCGCGTTTTGCCCAGCGCAGGTTTTTCCAAAAGCTATTAGTTGATTTTCCCCAATAGCGTTCTGGCCGTACGTACTCTGTGCCAGTTTGTTTAAACCCTACCCATGCACGCAGTCCCCGCAAGAGCCGGTCGCGCTCTGGCAGTGCATTCATCCAGTCCACTGCCCTGCGGTCAATAAGGGAAAATTCTCCCGCATCTACGGGCACTTTCATGTAGGAGAGTTTGTTAAAGAGGACATAGAACTGGTGATAGAGCCATTCATTGATTCTTCCCATACTTTGTTCGCGACGGCGACGCACGCCATAAACCACTTCCCAACCTTGAAGCCATTTCTCAACAAACTGCGGGATGATTTCAGGAGGGTCCTGCAGGTCGCCGTCTAAAAGAATGACCGCATCGCCCAGCGCTTGTACCATACCGGCCGTGAATGCTGCTTGCGCACCAAAGTTGCGTGATTGGATAATCACCGTAAGGTGAGAGTCATATGAGGCAAGCTCGCGTAGGATTGATTCAGAGTTATCAGGGCTTGCGTCATTCACGTAAATAATTTCCCAGTTCGGCGTGATGTTCGCAAGTGTCCGGGAGAGCCGCTCGTAGAGTGCTTTAATATTTCCTTCGTCACGGTAGCATACGACTACGGTGGAGAGCATTTTGTCGGTAAGCATATAAATAGGGAACCAATTGTAGTTCTCCTTGTTATAATTTAATCACGACACATTGGCTTGTGGCTAATTCTATGATAGTTTCGTCTTTGTCAGAGAAGAAATCCTGAAAGGCCGCTTTCACTCCAATAATATCATTATAATCATGGGAGAGAATTATGCCACCTCTCACCATTCTCGGATAGAAAAAGGAGAGGCAATCCAACATTGTCTTGTAAATGTCAACATCCAAGTGGACAAACGCGAATGAAGAGTTATTCACAAGATTCGCAATAGCATCGGGAAATATTCCTTTATAGATTTTAACGTTTTTATAAGGAGATAAGCGGCGTTGTACCATTTCATAGTTTGAAGCATATTGTCCTGCCGCTATAAGAGCATCATGTGCTGTTATTTTCTGTTTTGGGAGCCCTTCAAAGGTGTCAAAGAGAAGTAGATTTTTTTCTCCTTTTGCCTCGCAGATTAGTTGAGCTGAGGCGCCTTCAAATACTCCCACCTCTGCATAATCTCCAGGAAGTTTTCGCGCCGCAACGGCGCATGCCAAGAGTTGATAGGCTTCGAAATTCGTGAGGAGCAAGGTGGTGTGGCGGCGGATTTTTTTTATGATCTGGATCATTTGAGGATTTTTATAGTAGGAGAGAAGAAATAATTCGTAGAGATTCGGAGGAATGCGAATGAGATCCGCAATTTTTTTCGCAATGGGATTTTTCGCGTTCATGAGCTGGCGGAGCAGTTTTTTCATAGAGGTGATAGGGAATGGGCGCTACTTTAATAATTTTTCACTGAGGGAGACAAATAGTCCATCAGGGATCATGAGGCTCATGCGATAGAGCGTGGTGGAGAGAAGAGGAAAGTAAGAGAGCTCCTTTGGTGCCTTAATCCTCGTTACAATATAGCGGGCAGCATGGGTGGGTGTGGGAGTGAGGAACGATTTCTTTCCCTCCCACATGGCGGTGGCAATGGGGCCGAAGATGATTGTAGAGAATTGAATATGTTCACTACGATAGCGCAGTGCAAGACTTTTCATCGCCGTGAGCAGTGCTGCTTTACTGGCAGGGTACCCTGCGCCGCGCATACTGCCGCGGTACATTGCCATGGAGCCGAGCGCGATGAAGTGGCCTTTGTGTAGTTGTACATAATAAGGGAGAAGCGCGTTGATGAAGTTGAGAACCCCATAGAGGTTTATTTCAACGATAGTTCTAAATTGTTCAAGATTGAATGCTGGATGAATATCATCAGGAAAGATGCCGGCGCCAAGCACTGCGGTGTCAGGAAGCCATTGTCGTGCGGCGAGGTCGTGTATGAATTGCTCGACCTTTTCTTGGTTGGCGACGTCGCACGCACGAGTAATGAATTTGGGTGAATGAAGTTCTCTCTGTAGCGCGTTGAGCTCTTGTTCGCGGCGGGCAATACCGATCACCTCATGACCTGCAGTGACGAGTTGAACGACAAGCGCGCGGCCAATGCCTGAGGAAGCGCCGGTAACAAGGATGTTCATAATGAAGAATTTAGAAGCTTGAATCTAGAAGCAAGGATATTCAATCGTCTCCAACTATTCCATATTCTTTATTCCTGATTCCTATCAACTCAAGTACTTTCTCGCAGATTTGTTCCGGATTCAGCCCGTGCTTCCCCCGCAGGTAGATTTGCGTGCCAATGGTATCTGGGAATGAATCGAGCACGCCGATGCGCTTGAAGCGAGGATGAAAAGGAGATTCTGCGAGCACTTCCGCGACCGCACTCCCTAAACCCCCAAAGATGGAATGTTCTTCCAAGGTTACGATGGCAGGAAGGCGTTGTGCGATGTCACGCAGGAGTTTAACATCCAATGGTTTAATGGTATGGATGCTCACCAGCATGGGAGATACTCCTTTGGCTTTGAGCAACTGTACGGTTTGTGAGGCCCCTTCCAGCATGGTGCTAGTGGCAATGAGTGTAACATCTGTCCCCTCCTCAATGATGATGCCCTTTCCTACCGTAAACACCGTACCAGGTTTATGTACCGTTGGCTCTCCCCGTTTTCCGAGACGCAGATACGTGGGGCCGGGGAGGTTCGCAACAGCACGCACTGCTTCGCTTGTTTCCCATGGGTCGCCAGGACATATGACGGTCATGCGGGGAAGGGTGCGCATGATACTAATATCTTCTATCGCATGGTGGGTCGCGCCGAAATAACTGTAGCTGTAACCGCCGCCCACACCAACAATATTCACGTTGAGATTTTGGTAACAGAGATCATTTCTAATTTGTTCAAAACAGCGCATGGTGGCAAAGGGAATAATGGAATACACATAGACGATTTTCCCTTCAAGCGCGAGTCCTGCCGCAACCCCTATCATGTTTGCTTCTGATACGCCGATGTTGAGGTAGCGGTCAGGATATTGTACCTTAAATTCATCAAATACGTTAAAGCCCAGGTCTCCTGTGATGACCATGATATGGGGGTCTTCATGCACTAACTCCGTGAGAGTTTTTACGAAAGCATTACGCATACCTTTGATAGAGTTCACATATCCCGTCCTCAACTTGTTGTGATGTTGGGGTGTGATAATGCCATTCGAAATCATTTTCCATAAAGGAGACTCCTTTGCCTTTAATGGTATGGGCGAGGATGAGCGTGGGTTTCCCATATTGGAGAGGAAGATGACTGAAGGCAGTGATGAGCGCAGAGAAGTCGTGACCATCAAGTTCCCTCACCTCAAAACGGAAAGCGCGCCATTTGTCGGCGAGAGGCTCTAAGTCCATAACCTCCGCAATTCTGCCATAACTTTGGATTTTATTGTAATCAACAATGGCGATAAGGTTATCAAGCCCAAAATGCCCTGCGGAAAGGGCCGCTTCCCACGTAGATCCTTCGTCGCACTCCCCGTCAGAGAGCAGAACGAATACCCGTGATTGCGGCTGATCTTTTTTTAAGGCAAGCGCCATGCCGACGCCGATGGAGAGGCCGTGTCCCAGCGATCCAGTGGAAGCCTCAATGCCTGGCATAGCGGTGCGGGTCACATGACCAGCAAGTGCACTCCCATCTTTGATGTAGTGAGTAAGGATATCGGGTGAGCAAAAGCCACGCTTTGCGAGGGTGACATAGAGTGCGGCCACCCCATGCCCCTTGCTCATGATGAAGCGGTCGCGCTCGCTCCATGGTGGATTTTTAGGATCGATGCGAAGCGTGTGGAAATAGAGCGCGGTGAGAATGTCGATGCAAGAGAAGCACGATCCCACATGGCAGGATTTGGCGTCCGCAATTATACGCAAGGTCTCTTTTCTGATATCACGTGCGAGGTGAGATAGTTCCTGAAGAGTGAGCTTCATATTTTTTGCGCAATCAGATAAAAATTTCCCGCAGGGATGGTGAGCTTTATTTCACTTAATTTAAGTATGGTGAGGAATTTAAGGACTTTCTTTTTAAGCGGTAAAGGAAGCGGGATGAGTTCTATCCAGTGGCGAATAGTATGCGTGTTCCAAGCCGCACCCGTTTCTAACACGCGGAAATGGTGGAGAGAGAGAAGCTCAGTGATGGTTTTGATGCTAAAAAGAAATGGGTGTTCAATGTCAATGATGGGGGAAGATGCTCCCAAAGCGCGATTCGTGAACGCATCCCAATTGTGACTGATCATGAGGGCGATGCCTCCTGGTTTCAAATGTTCGTGAACTGTGTCGAGGCAGCGCGCAGGGTCGTCCATATGGTCAATAACTTGGAAAAGGCACGCATAGTCAAACGTGGACGGAGGAAAACAATCGCAGTGATATAATCCTTGGATGATGTGTGGTTGCAATTCGGGATCGGCAGCTGCGATTGCGTGAGTGCTCGGCTCCACACCCTTCACTTCATTTAATCCTATCCTGCGCGCTTCGGCAAGGAAGAATCCGTCACCGCAGCCGATTTCAAGAAGTGAACCCCACACCATGGCCTTAACGGCCGGAGGCCTTAAGGCCTGAATGCTCCGCGTTGGCATCGCACATTCCTCCTCGGATTTACACCCAGGGCTTCCTGTGGTGCGGGGTGATCCTTTCGCATTGCCAAAATGCAAAGCGCGGGCAAGATAATGGCGGTACGTGGCGATGAGACCGGGTTTATCCGCCTCATAAGTTATCCTGCTTCCTTCGTACAACCGAGCGAGTTCTGATGTCTCAAGGATAGGATTCGCGCGTACCAAACCGCATCGGGTGCAGCGTACCATCCGATACCTGATGCGGTCAGGGAGACGCCGTGCAGAGAACGTCGCAGTGGTTAAATGTTCATGGGTAAAATTTGCTTCGTAGAGAAGTGCGTCGTATTGGTTTGTGTTGCATATCGCACAGATGGTGGTTCGCATGGTCTCATTATATGGTATTTAATCGTGGGAGAATAGGGTATTATGCCATAGAATGTAGCGTGGTAGTGTATCTACCACATCGGGTCGCAGACGAGCCCTGTAGAGCTCCCCCCGGTGGGTGATTCTACGGGGCGAACTGCGACGCTACAGTGAAGAAATGACGTATTTGATTTATAATGGTTTATTCGATACGCTATATTCAATAATATTACTTTTATGGATTTTTCGAAAATTGAATTAGAAATATTGGAGTGGTGGCGGAAGAACAGGATATTCGAGAAATCACTCGCAAAACCCTCATCAAAGGGCGATTTTGTGTTTTATGAGGGGCCGCCGACCGCGAACGGCAAGCCCGGCATCCACCATGTCATTTCGCGCGCGTTCAAGGACATTATTCCGCGCTTCAAGACCATGCGCGGGTACCGGGTGGCGCGCAAGGGAGGATGGGATACGCACGGGCTCCCGGTTGAACTGGAAGTAGAAAAAACGCTGGGGTTGAAGAATAAGAAGGAGGTAGAGGCGTATGGCATTGAGGCGTTCAATAAAAAATGCCGCGAGTCAGTATGGAAGTACAAATCAGAGTGGGAAAAATTTACCGAGAGGATGGGGTTTTGGCTTGATTTGGAACACGCCTACGTTACGTATGAGGGATCGTATGTAAATGGCCTTTGGGGGGTCATGAAGAAATTCTGGGAACACGGGCTTCTCTATGAGGGACATAAAGTAGTGCCCCATTGTCCGCGTTGCGGCACGGCGCTGTCGAGCCATGAGTTGGCGCTGGGTTACCAATCCGTAAAAGATTTGTCACTAACGATTAAATTCGAAATCCTAAATCCTAAATCCGAAATAAATTCAAAATTCCAAATTCCAAATGACGGAAAAGTGTTTATTTTATCTTGGACTACTACTCCTTGGACGCTGCCGGGGAATGTGGCGCTCGCAGTTGGCAATGACATTATGTATGTCATTGCAAGAAACAAGAAACAAGAAACAAGAAACAATGAATATGTGATAGTCGCGAAAGATCGGTTGAATATTTTGGAAGGTGAATACGAACCCATTGCAGAAGTGAAAGGGGATGACTTAGCCGGCTTGGAGTATGAACCATTATTCGATATCCCTTCGTTGAAAACAGATACCTCTTATAAAGTATACGCAGCTGATTTTGTAAGCACTACAGAAGGTACTGGCGTGGTACACACGGCAGTGATGTACGGGGAGGATGATTATCAGCTGGGAACAGAGGTAGGTCTCCCAAAAGTTCATACTGTGGCAGAAGATGGAACATTCAAGAGGCCCGAAATCCCAAATCTCAAATCCAAAATCCAAAATGATAGTAATATTATGGAAGAGCTTGAGGGGAGATTTGTGAAAGATTCGGAGACGGAAAAATTGATCATTGGCTACCTTGATGAGAAAAATTTAATCTTAAAGAAAGAACTCTACGAACATGATTATCCTTTCTGCTGGCGGTGCAAAACTCCTTTGTTGTATTATGCTAAACACAGCTGGTTCGTGGCGATGTCGAAATTGCGGAATGAATTGATTGAAGCGAACAGTCACATTCATTGGGTTCCTGATTACATCAAGGAAGGGCGCTTCGGCGAGTGGTTGCGGGAGGTGAAGGATTGGGCGTTTTCCCGCGAACGTTATTGGGGCACACCACTCCCGATTTGGCGATGCCAAATCGGGAAATCCCAAATCCCAAATCCCAAATCCCAAATAATTTCAAATGACCAAATACAAAATCCAGAAACAGTTGGTGGATGTGGCAGAGTTGAAGTGATCGGCAGCGTGGCGGCACTGGTTCAGAAATCGAAACTGAAAAACCGCTATATTTTCATGCGGCATGGGGAAGCGCGTTCAAATGTTGAGAACACCAATAATGCAATAGTATCCAATTCAGATAAATATCCACTCACTGACAGAGGGAGGGAGGCAGTAAAGGCTTCTGCGCAACAGGTATGTTCAGAACATATTGATTTCTTAGTTGCCTCTGATTTTGTCCGTACACGTGAGACCGCGGAGATTATTGCACGAGCAGCAGGGATAGAGATACGTTATGATGAGCGGTTGAGAGAGTTTCAGACTGGCCTAAAGTATGAAGAAAGGCCAGATCAAGCATTTGCATCGCTCTTTAGCAGTACTGCAGAACGATTTACGAGAAGAGAAGAAGGAGGAGAACTTTTGGGGGAAGCACTCATACGCATGCAAGCAGTGGTACGGGATTGTGAAGAACAGTATGAGGGGAAGATCATTGTCATCGTTTCACACGGCGATCCGCTCTGGGTGCTTACCTGGGCGCTTGCGGGAAGCCCGGGGACTTTAGATGATTTTCCGTATCCGCAGTTTGCGCAGCCCATCATGGTTGATCATGGGGTATTTTTAACAGACGAGCATGGAGAACTTGACCTGCATCGGCCGCGAGTGGATGAAGTTGAGTTTCCGTGCACGTGCGGCGGTACGATGCGGCGGGTCGCAGAAGTCGCGGATGTATGGTTTGACTCTGGCGCTATGCCGTTTGCACAATATCCGGAGAATATACAAGCGCTGATCAACGCAGATACAATTCACAATACTTCTGCGTCTATCCGCGTAGATAATCAGCGTAAATCCGCGTTGTGGCAGTTTCCGGCTGACTTCATCTCTGAAGCGATTGACCAGACGCGCGGATGGTTCTACACCTTGCTCGCAGTGGCGGTAGCGCTTCAGAAAGGTGCGCCGTATAAAAACGTCATCTGCCTCGGCCACGTCTTAGACGCGAAGGGCAAGAAGATGTCCAAATCCTTAGGGAACATCATTGTTCCGGAAGAAGTATTTGCGAAGTACGGTGCTGATGCGGTGCGTTGGTACCTCTATACTATGAATGATCCCGGGCTCCCTAAGCGGTTTAATGAGAAAGAGCTGGGGGAGGTAGTGAAGAAGTTTTTCATGATATTATGGAACGTTGTGTCGTTTCATGCATTGTATCCTCCACAACAAGCTTCCGGCTTACAACTTACGGCTTCACCCTCAAATGTGTTAGATCGTTGGATTTTGGCTCGTTTGAATCAATTGACGAAATTTGTCACTGAACGGCTCGACGCCTACGACATCACCCCGGCAGGGCGTGCGATTGAAGAATTCGTGACCGATCTTTCCACGTGGTACGTGCGGCGGAGCAGAGAGCGCATGAAAGCAGGGGATGAGGAGGGGAGGGCAACACTCAAGTATGTGTTAGCTGAATTGTCCAAATTAATTGCACCGTTTGCACCCTTTACCGCAGAAGCGCTGTGGCAGAAGCTTACCGCGTCTGGTTTGCGGCATAAGGCTTCAGTGGAATCGGTGCATCTGGCTGAGTGGTCGGAGGCAGGAGAAATTGACGCAGAAGTGGTTTCCTTAATGGATATGGTGAGAAAGATTGTGGAAGCGGGGTTGGCGGCGCGCGCAGAAGCAAAGATGCCCATCAGACAGCCGTTGCAGAGCGCGAGAGTCGCTATACAGAGAACAATGAGCAATGAACAATATATCGAGTTGGTAAAGGATGAATTGAACGTGAAGGAGATTGTAGTTGGAAAAACAGAAGGGTCGATGAGTGTAGAGCTTGATACCAATTTGACGGAGGAGCTCAAGCTCGAAGGCATGAAGCGGGAGTTTGTGCGCGCAGTGAACAATTTGCGTAAACAGTCAAAGCTCACGATTAAAGATCGTGTACGATTAGAAATAGTAGATTGTATTGAGGTACAGAAGTTAATGAGAGAATATAAAAATGAACTTTTCCACGCTATATTAGCAAAGGAGATTACATCTGTAAAAACAGTTACTACTACCAGTCGGTCAATAGTTGAGCTTGGTGGTGCAAAGGTCGAGTTTGGTATAGACGTGATACAATGAACTATATGACTAAAGAAGAAAATTTTAGTATCGAGGAGGAAGCAGGTGAATCTATCGTGTTACTTCCCTGCAGTGGTTTTGAACAAGATGGAACTCCTAACGGACACGTATATAAAGTGGTTAAAAGAAATGACAGAGGTTCCCTATACCCAACTGGAGAATTTCTTCCATTGCTAGATGCACAAAGTAAATATCCTATGAGCACTGTCTCAATGAGTTCTTCTTATTATCCAGAATGTAAAAGGAAAGTGGAGAGCTTGGATGGATAACTATAATATGTAGCGTCGGAGTTCATCTCCGACATCACGTCTGTAGCGTCGCAGCTTGCCCTATAAATCACCCACAGGGGAGCTCTATGGGGCTTGTCTATGACTCAATCGATCGGGTGGCAGACAGGCTGCCACGCAACCATTTGATAGTACCCAAGGGATTTAATTCATCGTATCGGAATTTCAATGTTTGAAATTCCGACAGCACTAAAGCCTGCGGGCTTAGTGCTGGACTGCGTTAGGCAGCCAGCCAGATACGACCCAGCCTCTTTCGCAGAAAGGGGCTGCCCCGCAGGGGAGTTAGTGCCCGAAGGGCCTAACTGGCGCTATTATGGCTCTTTTAAGCCATTTTTTGTTTGGCTACCCAAATTGACAAAGTATGCAAAGTATATATACTATACACATATGCCTACCATAAAGACCATTTCTTCTCTTGAACTTCGTAAACGGTTTGGTGAATTAACCGATGAGGTGTTGTACTCCAATGTGTGGCTTAAAGTGACAAAGAACAGGAAGAAAGCGTTTCTCATGAAACCTTGGGAAGAGGGGGCGCATTATTTACACAAGAGCATTTCGTCCGAAATAGAAGCAGCGAAGAAACGCAACATGGAGGAGTTTCTTAAAAAGCTTGATCGGTTGCGAAAGCAGGCTGCAAAAAAAAGTAAACTTATTAATGGCATGAGCTGGTCTGAGTTTATCCAGTATGACCGACATCACCACTAAACCTCCACATCTTTGTCTCGTGGTTGATGCTTCAGTAGGGGTTAAGTGGTTGAACGAGAAATCCGAGCAAGGAGTTGAAGTAGCACGTACCATTGCCGCACGCGCCAAGGGAGACGAAATTGTCCTTATCGTCCCTGATATTTTTCTGTATGAGATAGGAAATGTATTGGTGAATGATAGGGGGTTGACCAACAATGATATTGAAGAACGGCTTGACTTTTTATCTGAATTTGCTCTTCAGATAGTACACATTGATCAGTCTCTCCTTATCGCGATTACGCGATTGGCAAGAGCGCATCAAGTGACGTTCTATGATGCGGCGTATCTCGCCATTGCCGAGATGTATCGTGCTGATCTTGTTACGGAAGATAAGGATCTTTTGCATACAGGCCTTCCCTATGTAAAGTCACTTATGCGATATCCATAAAATAAAAAGAAAGGATCGTGTATTTGGCTCATTTGAGCCATTTTTTGTTGTTAACTGTTGAATCCTAGGTTAACAAGTGGTATCATTTTTTATATGCGTACTACTCATAATGATAATTTTATTTCAACCTCTGAATTGGCCAAACTTTTGGGCTTGAGCCGTGTGGCAGTGTTTAAGAAGATAAAAAAAGGAGAAATACCCGCGGAGAAAAAGGGACGAAATTTTATAATCAAGAAAACAGATCTCCCCGAATTTTTTGGCAGAGGGTTAAGTGAACGGCAAAAAAGTGAGGTGGAGAAGGCGGTTGAAAAGATAGTGAAGGAGTATGGCGAAACGCTTCGGTTATTGGGACAGGAATAAAGTTATGAAAGGTATATCTTTGGTCGAGGTGGAATACATAGCACACCGCCTGGCACAACAATTTCTTAAATGGAATGAGCCGATTCCCGAGTTTGGTTCACGTTTTCCGCATGTCCTCGAGTCGTGTCTTGCCATGCCATTCCAGACCTTCGCGCAGCGCAAGCTCTATCATGGATTAATCGGTAAGGCAGCCGTTCTTTTTTATCTGCTCATCAAAAATCACCCTTTCCAAAATGGCAATAAACGCGTTGCCATGACGACCCTTCTCTATTTCCTTTATAAAAATAACAAATGGCTGCGTGTGGATGAGAGGGAAGTCTATCTATTTGCAAAATGGGTTGCGGAGAGTAATGCCAAGGTAAAGGATGAGACAATACGGGCGATTGAAAAGCTTCTTACTACCTACATCGTTTCTCTTAATCCTTGATTGAGGTATGTACGCCACCACGCCCGCGATTATCCTCTCAAGCGCGCCCTATCGCGAGTGGGGGAGATCGTTTTTCCTCCTTACCGCGCAGAAAGGGCTGATACATGCCCATGCGATTGGGGTCGCACGGATGCGGTCGAAGTTGGGCCCAAAACTCACGCCCTACCACCTTCTCTCCCTTACCCTTGTGAGCAGGTTCACGGATCGCATTATTGGCGTGGACGTTATCGAGACTTTCTCAAACCTTTGGCGCGATGCGCGCCGGCAGGGATATGCCGCATGGGGTCTGGCTGCCATACAAGGCAGTTTAAAACCAGGATTAGCAGATGTGCGGATTTTTGATCTTTGTCTTGAATATTTGCGTACCCTCAATACCCTTTCCGTGTTTGACAAAACATTTCCCTCCTTGCGCCTTGCATTTGTGGTAAAGCTTCTTCATTTCTTGGGGTATCGCCTCAAGGAAGGTGAGAACGCACCACTGCGGTCAGGAGTGATTCCCTTTCTCGGAGATGGCTCATTGCGAGAGGTTGCGGGTGCGATGAGCCCGGTACAAAAGATTGTTCACGAACGATCAGAGGAGATGGTGAGAGAAATTATGGGAGAACGTATGGTTCCGCTTGCACGTTATCTCACGGCCCTATGAAAGACGGAATGACTCGGAGAGAATTCTTACGCACGGCAGCTCTTGCCGGTGTGGGGGTGCTGGCGAAGCCTGAGGTAGGGGGAGGAAGAGACAGAAGAGAAGAGTCTATGGTGGAAGAAGAGAAAGCGCGTGAAGAGTATCGGAGAAGGATTCTTGAGCACGTGAGGGAATTTTTTGGCGATACCTATCTGCAAGAGCATCCTTATTTATTTTCTTTGTTTGTCATGAGTGGGGGGCGGGAGGTGGTTGAGGATGCGCGCAGAGAAGCGTACGGGAAGGAAAAATTTACAGAGACGGTGAACGAAGCGGCAGTATTGTTTATTCAGACGGACGTGCGGGGAAAGGGTGTCACAGGCAAGATGAGCACTGACGCGCGGGAACCTTTGACCGATGCAGAAATTGCCGCATGGAAGCAAAGACTCAAGGAAGAACTCACCTTTTCGGTGGTATATGGGCCAGATGCTGATCAGAGAGAGGCGCGATGGGTGAAGTATAAGAAAGCAGAAATACCCATTCTCCAAGCACTCGCTCTGTCGCAGGATCGCAAGGTACGTGGTAATTTAGTAAAAGCGGTAAAGGCGCTTCTTGATTATAATCAGACTGCATGGGCTGACTGGGGCGCGCGCGGGGGATTGCCGCATATCTACCGTGATAAGAAGTGGTATCCCATGTATCCTATGGACAGCGCGGGGGCGTTGCTCAACTATACGCGCGCTCTCCATGCCGTGTGGAGGGAATTAGAGACTCCAGAGAGAGAGCGATATCTTGAGTCCATACAACGCGGCATTGCTGCGTTTAAGAACATAGCAGGAGAATTCGAAGGAATCCTACCCCGCTATATTGGTTTAAGGGCGGGCGAGCCGCTCTCACCGCAGTCAGCGCCAGATGACGACACGGCGCCACCCACAGCCATGTTGTCATATCTGAGTACGTTGTTACGAGACATGGGTGCGTATGCGCTTGCTGAGGAAACATTACAGTTTGTCCGCGCTCTTATGGCAAGGACCGATGAAATTTTCTATCACGAAGTATCCTTTCCTGTGGAAGGTCAAGAGGTACGTTTTGGTCAGAGTTTGGGACATTGCGATGTGAGCAAAGCGCGGGAAGCAGCGGAGAAAGAAAAGAGGCCATTCACCGATACGGCGCGGCACATGGCAGAACCCAACATCCCAGCAGACGGTACCCGTCTTGCAGAAGCAAGGATCGGACTTGTGGAGGCGATGCTGCAAAAGACGCAAAGAGGCAAAGAAGAGACCCTTTCATGTCGCACGCATATCCTGCGCGCCATGGCAGAGTTAAGGACGTATATGAGGATTGCGAGGAGAATTCCTTTGTTTATTGTGAGTGAAGAGACAGGAGAATTTGTGGCGCCAGATGAGGTGCGGGAGCGCTTCTTCAGTGGACGAGTGATAGGTACCAATGCATGGGGGAAGGTGGAGGATCTCGCGATTCAGAGAGGGCTCGCGCGCTATCTTGCGCCGAACGAGAATGAAGGCACTCATCGCGAGTGGCCGCGAGCATTTGCCGCATGTTTTGATTTTTTTTATAATCAGAAGCTTCGATCGCGCCTTCAAGAGGTGGTGGGAAAAGAAGAGTACGGGGTGCTCAAAGACGCCATGAGCGCGTTTGCAGAAGAAGCACGCGAGTTTCTCGTCGCGCTTTTTGAGGGAAGCAGAGGAGCGTACAGAGAGCGGGAGAAATGGTATAATGAATTAGTCGTACAGAAGGGCGAATCAGAAGCGACCAAACAAGCACGTAATCAGCACATCGAGCCTCCCCAGCCAAATCAGATGAGAGGGCTGATGGAGAATTTTATCTTAACCACCATGCCTGCCGGTGCGAAGTGGGGAAGTCGAGGTGAGGAGGATGGCTTGTTACCCGTGGTAGGGAAGTAAGTATGAGACAGATACCTCTTCCGTTTCAAGTGATGAAATTAGTAATCATCGATACGGTCCTTGATATCATCATGTGGCCGGTGTGGTGGTTTACGCAAGGGTTATGGACCACCTTGCGATGGGTGGGGCGCGGGATCGCGAATGAGTGGTTTGATTTTGGGCTTGGGCCGTGGTTGAAGAGCATGTTCACGCCCATGTATGCAGATTACTCGCTTGCCGGCCGCGCCATCAGTTTCGTCGCACGCGTTATCATCCTTGCATTCCGTCTCCTCCAATTTTCACTGTGGGTGGTGTTTTATGTGGTGGGCGTAGCGCTTTACCTCGGGCTTCCTGGTGCGGCCGTATATCTATTAGTTACCTTTTATCATACATCTTAACTCAAAACGCAAAACTCAAATCTCAAAACCACAACGCAAAATTAAAAACTATACGGCTTTGGGATTTGAGATATGGATTTGAGTTTTGAGATTTGACCTTTGAGTTTTTACTGTGTCTCCACCACCATCACAAGAGAATAATCTGAATCCTCACCCTTGTGCCCACGACGGCAAGGCGCCATTTCGCTGTTCTTTATGCTACGGCACCGGCGTCGTATGGGAGTATGAGGGAAAGGTCTTTTGCTGGGCGAGACCAATTTCAACCCTGCGCATTATGGCGGATGAAGTGGGCAGATCAGTGCACCTTGGCATTGGGGGTGGAATGTTTTGTATGGCTGCGCTCGCGGTGGTATCGCTTGGATACCTCGTGGTGCGCGCACAAGATGACTATGCGGTGGTGGTGCAGCATCTCCGGTACGGGAGTGAGGTGGCGGCGGTAGGAGTGTGGATCGGTCTCCTTGCCGCGTCCTATCTCTTCTACCGCTTTGTGAGCGAGCAACAAAAAGGGACAAATATAAGGAAAGCAGTAACGAAATCAGTCATGAAGGGTCGTTGGTCTACCCCGTTCCTGCGTACACTCATGGGGTTTGGGCGCAGTGAACGAGGGACCGATATTGCACCTTTTTTCACTGAAGCAGCACAGCGCATCATTGAACACGCATATGAATTTGCGAAGCGTCTGCAAGCGAAGGAACTTTCGTCCCTCCATATCCTCGCCAGCGCGGTGAGCGATCCGAGTATCGGCTTGATGTTTTCACGTCTCTCAGTTGACGGGACGTTGTTTGCAGAAAAGGTAAAGCGCCTTCTCTCGCGGAAGGCATTTGGCGAAGGCGCACCGCGGGTGAATCAAGAATGTTATCTGTTGTTTTTGCGCGCATTTCAAGGCGCGTTTTTGCGAGCGCACGCGCGCGTGAAGTCTACTGATCTCCTCATAGCGTTGAGCAGCCCCTTGTGCGTTGATCCTTTTGCGATATTTACCGACCTTGAGATTACTGAACGCGCGGTAGGGCACGTCGCAGAATGGATTGAGCTCCATAGAGAGCTCGTGCGGAGAAGTCGCCACTTTGCGCGGAGGGCAGCGTATAAGCCAAAAGGTGCCATGAACCGAACGTATACGTCGGTGGCAACACCTCTCCTGGATCGGTGCTCGCGAGACCTTACTATGTATGCACGCGCAGGTGCACTTCCCCTTGTAGTGGGACGTGAGCGAGAGGTGGGTGAACTTTTCCGAGTCTTCTCGGCAGGGGAGCAGGGAGTGTTGCTCGTGGGTGAAGAAGGCGCAGGTAAATCGTCCATTATTGGGCATATTGCAGATGCCATGGCATCTGAAGAAGTGCCGCATATCTTGGGGGATAAGCGTCTCATAGAACTCTCCGTCCCCGCGCTCGTGGCAGGGGGGGGTACGTTGGGCGGCATGGAGGATACTCTCCTTAGAATGTCAAGGGAGATACGGAAAGCTGGTAATATTATTTTAGTGGTTGAGAATGTCCACGCGCTCGTAGGGACGCGTTCCACGGGAGGCGCGGCATTTGACATCGCGGGGATTGTGGCGGAGCTTTTAGAGCATAAACAGATTTTTCTTATTGCCACAACCACACCCCAGGAGGCACGGGAATTTATTGAAAATTCTCCTCTCGGGCGGCTGCTTGCGCGGGTGGATGTGGGGGAAACAGACCGCGAGCAGACCATCAGGGTGCTTGAATCAAAAGCCCCGTACCTTGAGGGAAGGTTAAAGGTTTATTATTCTTATCCTGCGCTCGAAAAAATAGTTGACCTATCCCTGCGTTACCTCACGGAAGGGCACCTTCCTGATAAGGCAATACGCCTGATGGAGGAAGCAGGAGAAGCCGTGCGAGAAGAGCGCAAAGAATGGGCGGTGGTGCATCCGGAGGACGTCGCAGCAGTAGTATCAGAGAAAACGCGCATACCCTTAACCTCAATTTCAGAAGATGAGAGTTCAATGCTGCTTTCGCTCGAGGTGAGGCTTCACGAGCGCATTATTGATCAAGAGGAAGCGGTGAATTTGGTGGCGAATGCAATTCGTCGCGGCAGGACTGAACTTAGAGACCAAAAGCGCCCGATTGCCTCATTCCTCTTTCTGGGCCCCACTGGCGTGGGAAAAACAGAAGTGGCGCGCGCAGTTGCCGAATTGTATTATGGCAAGGAGAGCGCTATGGTGCGGCTTGATATGTCGGAGTATCAAGGAGCTGACGCGTTGGATAAGTTACTGGGAAGCGTCGCAGCAGGTGCGTTTGGATATCTGACAGAAGCGATCCGTAGACAACCATTTTCACTGGTGGTGCTGGATGAGTTTGAAAAAGCCTCCAGCGACGTGCTCAATCTTTTCCTGCAGGTGTTGGAAGACGGGCGATTGACGGATGCGCATGGCAGGACCGTGAATTTCACCAACGCCATCATCATTGGCACATCAAACGCGGGCGCAGAGCTTATTCTTTCGATGCTGCGTGCAGGAGATACGATTGAGAAGATACGAACCGAGCTTATCCAAAATGAACTTCCGAAGCGGTTTAAGCCCGAGCTTCTCAATCGTTTTGACGGGGTGGTGGTGTTTAAGCCATTGTCAGTGGAGCACGTGCAGGCCATTACCCGCCTGATGCTGTCACGCGTAGAGCGTGGTCTGAATGAGAAGGGGATTGGATTAAAGGTTGAGGAAGTTGCAGTAATGGACCTTGCGCGCGAGGGGTTTGACCTCGCTTACGGCGCACGGCCCTTGCGGCGCCTTATTCAGGAACGGGTGGAAGACCCTATTGCGCAGTTTCTGCTCGCGGGGCAGCTCGCGCGGCGCGATGTGGTGATTCTCGAATATGGCGGCCGTCCGCGCGTGGAGAAAGCTCCACCACTATAGCAATAAGGTACCGTAGATATAAACGCGGATTAACGCAGATAACCGACCGCACCTTGTTGTGAAGAAGTTTAGGGTTGTGTGCGTATGCGGTCGGACGCTGATTTACGCAGAAATATATGGATACTGTCGAGAATTTAGAAAAGAGAATCGCGGCGATTGAGGAGCGCAACAGAAGGGTAGAGGCAGAGAAAGCTTGGGAAACAAGTGTCATACGTACGCTTTCAATATCTGCTGCAACGTATGTTATTGCGGGCATCTTCATGCAGTCGGTGCATCTTTCGTATCCGTGGCTCAACGCCTTCGTGCCTACCATCGGCTATTACCTCTCCACCCGTTCTTTGCCGTTTGTGAAAAAATGGTGGATGAAGAGGCGCATCGGATAGCGTCATAAGAAACATATCCGGGAGATTTTTTCTCCCGTTTTTTATTTATGTGTCAAGAGAAAAGGGTGTTATAATACATAAATGATAGTTAAATGGAATAGTATGCGCATCACATTTTACGGCGGCGCGGGCGGGGTGACGGGATCAAAGCATTTGGTTGAAATCGGCGGCGCGCGCATCCTGTTTGATTGCGGATTTTTTCAAGGGCACCGCGTAGAGGCGCGGGAGCAGAATGCACGTCTGCCGTTTGATCCTACCACGATTGACGCGGTGGTCTTGTCGCACGCGCATCTTGACCACTGCGGCATGTTGCCGCTTTTGGTGAAAGGAAGATTCAAGGGTAACATTTATGCGACTGCGGCTACGCGGGATGTGGCGGAATGGATAATGAAAGACGCGGTACACGTGCAGATGCAGGATATGGTGCATTTACAGCGGCAGCAGTCTCAAGGAACTTCCCTTGCCGAGCCGTTCTATACGTTTGATGATATTGAACAAACGCTTGCACGGTTTGTGGATGTGCCGTATGTGAGAAATACTGGAGAGTGGTTTAATATGCGTGTAGGGGCGAACGGCCGTTCGCCCGTACAAATGAAATTGTATGACGCCGGGCATATTCTCGGTTCTGCAGTTATAGTGCTCGAGGCTCGGGGTGAGAGCGGCAGGATAGAGCGCGTGGTGTTTACCGGCGATCTTGGGCGCTGCGGCGCACCGCTCATTCCTGATCCGGAATTTGTGCATGAATCGTCAGAGGTGCTTCTTTTAGAGAGCACCTATGGCAATCGCGTGCATGCGGATTTTGCGCAGGCAAAGGAGCGATTAAAGGCAATTATCCACGCGACGTTGGAGAGGCGCGGAAAGCTTGTGGTGCCCGCATTCGCGCTCGGCCGCACGCAGGAGCTGCTCTACCTCCTGCACCGATTGACCGATGATAAAGAAATTCCCCGTATTCTCATTTTTGTCGACAGCCCGCTTGCCGACCGCGTGACAGAAGTGTATAAAAATCATATTGACGATTTTGACATCGAGACCTGGAAAGAATTCGGGAGACGTGGCGATGAGCCACTCGTATTCCGCAATCTTACCCTGATTCAATCCGTAGAAGAGTCAAAGCGACTGAATATGATGGAGGGGCCATTTATCGTAATTGCCGGATCTGGCATGTGCGAGCATGGGAGGATCCAGCACCACCTTGCCCGCGCCATCAACGATCCGCGCAACACCATACTCATTACCGGCTTCCAGGCAATAGACACGCTGGGAAGGAGGCTGGTGGAGGGCGAGAAGAGGGTTAGAATTTATGATGAATTTTTTGAGGTGCGCGCGCGGGTTGAGAAGCTGAATGAATTGTCAGCACATGCCGACCGCAATGAGCTGCTCGAGTATGCGGAACACGTGAATGGCGTGAAGAATATTTTTTTGGTTCATGGTGAGAAACCTCAAGTGATTGGTCTGCAAACCTTATTTCATGAACATCATCCTGACTGGCGGGTGGATATTCCGGAGAGAGGGCAATTGTTTAACGTTGAGAAATAAAAGATATGGATCTGATAGTACAAGGTATATATGAAGGAAGATGACGATATTGAAAAAAAGACTTATTTCTATTAGAATAGGGGCATGAGTAAAGAATTAGAGAAAAGTCTAGAGGTGCTGCGGCAGCAGAAGCCGTATTTACAGAAAGCCTACCACGTGAAGGAGTTGGGCGTGTTTGGTTCGTTTGCGCGCGGGGATTTCACCGATACGAGTGATATGGATGTACTGGTTGATTTTTGTAAAAGTCCTAGCCTATTGAAATATATCCATTTAGAGAACTATTTAACAGAACAGCTGGGGCGCAAGGTAGACCTTGTTCATAAGCCAGGTCTCAAGCGGGCAATCAAAGACGACGTTTTAAGTGAAGTCGTGTATGTCTGAGCGAAAGTCAGCATTGTTATGATTACGGATGCATCGTTAATGGATAAAATCGTGTCCCTGGCAAAGCGCCGGGGGTTTGTGTTCCCCGGCAGCGAAATCTACGGAGGCCTTGCCAACTCGTGGGATTACGGGCCGTTGGGGGTTGAACTAAAGAATAACATCAAGCAACTATGGTGGAAGCGGTTTGTGCAGAGCATGGACGATATGGTGGGGATTGACACGGCACTCATCATGAATCCAAGGGTGTGGGAAGCCAGCGGCCATTTGAAGAATTTTAACGATCCCTTGGTAGAGTGCAAGAAATGCCATAGCCGCGCGCGCGCGGATAAGTCTGATGGTACGTGCGTGAATTGTGGAGGTAAAGATTTTACCCCCGCGAGGCAATTTAATCTCATGTTCAAAACATTCGTGGGCCCTGCAGAGGAGCAGGCGAACGTCGCATACTTCCGTCCCGAGACCGCTCAAGGGATGTTTGTGAATTTTAAAAACGTATTGGACACCACGCGACGGAGGCTGCCATTCGGTATAGCCCAGATCGGGAAAGCGTTCCGCAATGAAATCACGCCTGGGAATTTCATATTCCGCACACGCGAGTTTGAGCAGATGGAAATTGAATACTTTATTTCACCGGATGACGATTGGAAGATTCACTTTGAAAGGTGGAGTAAGGAAATGAAAGAATGGATGAAAGATATTGGGCTGGATCTTCGTCATGTCCATGGGGCAGAGATTCCCGAAGAGGAACGCGCGCATTACTCAAAGCGCACGATTGATTTTGAGTATGATTTCCCCTTCGGGAGAAGCGAATTGTATGGCTTGGCATACCGCACTGATGTTGACCTCAAGAACCATCAGGAGAATTCAGGGCAGACACTGGAGTACACCGATCCCGAAAGCGGCAAGAAGTTTACGCCGCACGTGATCGAGCCAACGTGGGGAGTGGATCGGTCGGTACTTGCCGTATTATGTGAGGGTTATCGGGAAGAACCCGCCTCCGCTCAAGCTTCGGGCGAGGCAAGGGGAGAGGGAAAAGATAAAAGAGTATACTTAAAGTTGCCCGTAACGCTTGCGCCTTTCAAGGTTGCGGTATTTCCTCTGCTTGCGAACAAGCCAAAACTTATGGAGCTCGCGCGTTCAATTTATGACACTTTGCGGCCTCATGTTATGACCGCATGGGACGACCGCGGCAACATCGGCAAACGTTATTATTCCCAAGACGAAATCGGCACGCCATTTTGCATCACGGTTGATTTTGAATCGCTCACGAAAGGGGATGTGACGGTGCGGGACAGGGATACCATGAAACAGGAGAGGATTTCCATACATGAAGTACAGGAGTATATCAGCAATAAACTGGAGTTTAATTATCAAGGTACAAGTTACAAGAAACAAGATACAAACGTGTTTGGGATTTGAGTATTGGTGATTGGGAATTGTTTGTAACTTGTTACTTGGTGATTGGTGTTTCTCAATAGTGTTTCTCGTATCCTTGCTTTTTTCTTTTCCCCTATGGTTCATAAATCACTTCTTCCCAACGGCACGACCGTGCTTTTCTGCCCCTTAAGGGAAACCGAGGCGGTGACGGTGTTGGTGTTGGTGAAAGTCGGGTCGCGGTATGAAACCAAGGAGGTGGTGGGCGTTTCGCATTTTATTGAGCATATGATGTTTAAGGGAACCCGTCGGCGCCCTTCCAGCCTTGCGCTCACCAAGGAGCTTGATAGCGTGGGTGCAGAATTTAACGCCTACACCTCGAAAGACCATACCGGCTATTACGTGAAAGCGGTCAAGGAGCAACTGCCGCTCGCGCTTGATATCCTCTCCGACATGCTCCACCATTCTTTGTTTAAGGGTGACGAACTGGACCGCGAACGCGGCGTGATTATCGAGGAAATCAAGATGTACGAGGACAATCCTTTGATGAGTCTTGGGGATGTGTTTGAGGGGAGCATGTACGGCGATCATCCTTTGGGGTGGCATATTGCCGGCACGATTCCTATGATGAAGTCATTATCGAGGGAAGAGGTTATGAGGTACTTACATGCGCAGTATCATCCTGACCGCACACTGGTGGTCGTCGCGGGGAATTATGCGCCCTCTGTCAGGCGTTTGGTGAGGAAGTATTTTGGCAGAAGAGGTGAGTGCGGTGCGGTGCATGAGTACAGACAGGCGCCTGAAAAAATCAGGGAGGGCGTGTTCATAAAGGAAAAAGACACCAAACAAGTGCACCTTGGATTCGGCACACGTGGATACCCTTTGGGTCACCCTGATGCGGAGGCAGCCACCCTTCTTTCCATCATCATGGGCGGTACGATGTCATCACGTTTGTTTATTTCGGTGCGCGAACGGAAAGGATTGTGTTACTACATCCGCGCGGGATTGAATGCATACGAGGATACGGGCAATTTCGGCATATTTGCCGGCGTGGATTTGAAGCGCGTGGAGCTGGCATTGAAGACAATAATCAGTGAATTGCAGAGCGCACGGCGCAAGGGGTTCACAAGAGAGGAATTACGGCGGGCGAAGGAATATATCCGTGGGAAGGTCACGCTCGATCTCGAGGATTCAGAATCCATAGCGGAGTGGTATGGGAAACAGTACTTCTTTCTCAAAGAGCTACAGACCCCCCATGAGAAGCTGGAGCGCTATTTGAAGGTCACGATGGATGATATCAAACGTGTGGCAAAGCAGTTGCTTGACCACCGCCGCTATACCTTGGCGCTTATTGGGCCGTTGAAGGATGCGAAACCTTTTACGAAAATCATAAAGGCGTAGCTTCTATTACGTATCGAAGTATGGTATATTAGTGATATGGTTATCCCGGTAAACACTCTCTCAGACATCTCCTATCGTTCTATATTCCGCGTCCTCGGAGTCCTTGCGGTGATGGGGTTTCTTTATGTAGTGCGCGATATTATCGCCCTTCTTTTTGTTGCGCTGGTATTCTCAGCCGCTATCGATCCATTCGTTGATTCTTTCGCAAAGCGGCAGATACCACGCGCGCTCGGCATCCTTATCGTCTATGTGCTCGTACTTGGCATCTTTGGTATTACGCTTACGCTCCTCATCCCCCCTTTGGTCACTGAAGTGCGGCAACTTGCGGAGAGTTTCCCCTACTATTACGACAAGCTCTCCATGGGCGTCAACTACCTTCGGGATGCGTCCGGCGGCGTAGCCAGCAGCGAGAATGTACAACAGATAGTGGGTTCGTTTGAAAAGGCGCTTACTACTGTCACCGCGGGGGTCTTCACCACCATCTCCTCCATTTTTGGTGGGGTGGTGTCCTTCTTCATCATCCTCGTCCTTACGTTCTATATGGTGGTGGATGAAGATGGTATTAAGAGATTTTTACAGGTCGTCACGCCCGAGAACGCCCATCAGGGGGTGATAGCACTCACCATAAAAATTCAGGACAAGATTGGGTTGTGGCTCCGTGGACAGCTTATACTCATGCTGATTATTGCATTACTCACCTTTATCGGGCTTACCCTCATCGGTGTGCCCTACGCCTTAGTGCTCGCGCTTGTCGCAGGCGTCACGGAGATTATTCCTTACGCGGGGCCCGTGATCGGCGCCATACCCGCCATCTTCATTGCGTTTACTGTCTCACCCTCTATGGGTCTCTGGACAGTATTCTGGTATATCCTTGTGCAGCAAGCAGAGAATCACCTGATCGTACCCAAGGTGATGCAGAAGACCACGGGTTTAAATCCCATCATCGTGATTTTGGCAGTACTCATCGGCGCCAGACTTTCAGGTATCTTAGGCGCACTCCTTGCGGTACCGATTGCATCTGCGATTGAAGTGATTATTCATGAGCACTTCGATCACAAAACGACCGTATAACTCATATCTCAAATGTCAAAACTCAAAACCATAACTCAAATCGTAAAGCTATCGGGTTTTAAGATCTGGCTTTGGGATTTGCGTTTTGAGTTTTGAGATATGGCCACTCTTTATATAGTTGCAACCCCGATAGGAAATTTAAGCGATATTACCATTCGCGCCCTAGAAATCTTACGGCGCGTTTCTGTTGTGTATGGCGAAGATACGCGCGTGACGAGAAAGCTCTTTGAGCGGCACGGGATTACGACGCTTTTAAGGAGTTATCATCAGCATTCGTCGAGTCAAAAGGTTAAAGAAGTGATTGAGTCTCTACAACATGGCGATGTGGCGCTCGTGACTGATGCAGGGACACCGGGAGTCGCGGATCCGGGAAATGAATTGGTCGCCCAATTAGTATGGGCGAACGGCCGTTCGCCCGTACTTTCAGAGATCAAAATCGTACCTATCCCCGGGCCTTCAGCAGTGATGGCAGCGGCAAGCGTGTGTGGGTTCAATATGAGCGCGTTTACGTTCTTAGGATATGTGCCAAAGAAGAAAGGACGGCAGAAATTTTTTAGGGCGATTGCCGAAAGCGATATTCCTGTGACACTCTATGAAACGCCGCACAGAATCATACGAACTTTGGAAGAATTACACGGAACAATCGTTGAGTGGGTTAACTCTACCCAACCTCCTCTTAAGGTAAGAGGAGGAGAAGGAGGAGTTATGAAATATGAGAGACGGAGACTGGTCGTCTGCCGCGAGCTCACGAAGATTTACGAATCCATCTACCGCGGCACGATTGAGGAAGTCCTTGCGCAGGTTCGTAGAGATCCCATGAGGGGAGAATATGTAGTGATAATTGATGGGAATACATGAGCAAGTTCTACATCACCACCACGCTTCCCTATGTGAATGCTGATCCGCATATCGGGTTTGCGCTGGAAATCGTGCAGGCCGACGTGATTGCGCGGTGGCACCGAAGGGTGGGGGATGAGGTTTTTTTCAATACCGGCACTGACGAGCATGGCTTGAAGATTTACCGCGGCGCGCAAGGAGAGGGAATGGATCCGAAAGCATACGCGGATCTCCATGCAGCGAAGTTTGAGGCACTGAAAACCGCACTCAACCTAAGCTATAATAATTTCATACGGACCACTGATCCGCATCATGTGGCGGCTGCGCAGGAATTTTGGCGGCGCTGTGCGGAGAAGGGCGACATTTACAAGAAAAATTACCGCATTAAATACTGCGTCGGCTGCGAGCTCGAGAAGACGGAATCGGAGCTTGAGGATGGCCGCTGCCCCCTCCATCCCCATCTTGCGCTGGAACAGGTGGATGAGGAGAATTATTTTTTCAGGTATTCGCGTTACCAAGATGCTCTATTGGAATTATATAAGAATAATCCGCAGTTTGTCGTGCCGAAGAACAGAATGCTCGAGATCGTCAAATTTACCGAGCGGGGGCTGCAGGATTTCAGCATATCGCGGCTTAAATCAAAAATGCCATGGGGCGTGCCTGTGCCGGGCGATGATGCGCAGGTGATGTATGTGTGGTTTGACGCGCTGGTCAATTATATTTCAGCCCTCGGCTGGCCGGACGACCTCCAGAAGTTCAATGCATTCTGGCCGGGCGTGCAGGTGGCGGGCAAGGACAACCTGCGCCAGCAGTCGTCCATGTGGCAGGCGATGCTCCTCTCTGCCGGGCTCCCGCCATCCACCCAGATATTGATACACGGGTTTATCACTTCACGAGGACAAAAAATGTCGAAATCGCTCGGCAATGTGGTGAGCCCGTTTGAGTATGTGGAAAAGTTTGGCGCGGACGCGCTTCGGTATTACCTTCTTCGGGAAATTCCCACGCTCGATGACGGCGATTTTACGCATGAGCAGTTCCTCGCGCGCTATAATGCAGACCTTGCCAATGGCCTCGGGAATCTTGTCCAGCGCGTGAGTACTATGATCGCGAAATATTCAATCAATGTAGGGGCGAACGGCCGTTCGCCCGTACAGAGTGTGTTGAGAAAAGAGATTGATAATTGTATTCAGCGATATCAGCTCGATCAAGCATTGGCGGTGATTTGGGAAAAAATCGCTGCCTGCGACAAACGTATTGATAACGAAAAACCGTGGGCATTAGCAAAGGACACTTCCCAGCATGAAAAGTTAGAAGCTTTGTTGTCTAGCTTGGTTGCCGACCTTCGGGAAATAGGCGTTGCGCTTTTGCCCTTCCTTCCCTGCACTGCGGAGAGTATACTGAAGGTGGTGGGTGCGGAAAAGATTGTGCCACCCGCAAAGCCGCTGTTTCCGAGAGAAACATAATCCAAAATCCAAAATCCAAAATCCAAAATGAAGGTGTCCCGACGCGGTCGGGACGATTCCCCAACATTTTGGATTATGATCTATCATTTTGATTTTTGGTGTTTGGATTTTACATTAACCTTATGACTCTCCTCGACCTCATCCTCGTCCTCATCATCTTCTTCTTCACTTCCACCGGTTTCTGGTGCGGGCTGATCCATGCGTTGGGCGCCCTGGTCGGCACCATCGCGGGCGTGCTTGTCGCGGGACATTATTTCGAGACTTTTTCAGTAAAGCTTTTAGGGCTTGCGATGGGCAATAGCGGTGTTGCTAAAGTGGTTGCCTTTATCCTTATTTTCCTCGTGGTGTCGCGGCTGGTGGGGTTTGTGTTTTGGATTATCAATAAGATGTTCAATGTCATTGCGAAAATCCCAGTGCTTAAGAGCTTCAACCATATCGGCGGCGGCATCTTGGGATTTGCCGAAGGAGTGGTGGTAACCGGCATTGCCTTGGTGATGGCCGGGAAATACATCACCACCGGGTGGTTTGTGGATGCGGTTGCTGCGTCGCAAGTCGCGCAGTGGCTCTTAAAGTACGGCCAGATACTCGTGCCGCTTCTCCCCACGTCCGTGAAAGACATACGGAGCATCTGGGAGCAGAGAGCACTATACGGGTTGTAATCATTCTGCGTTGCTCTGCGTAACTATCGGCGTTCTTCTGCCACTAAAAGGTTGTAGAAGCGGATCAACGCAGATGGTAACGCGGATTAACGCTGAAGGATGAATCCTTTATTAATAGACATCCACTCCCACGTCAATTTCGCCGCCTTCAAAGAGGACGGCGATGCTGTTATTGCGCGCGCGTTAGAAAAAGGAATCTTGGTCATGAATGTGGGATCGCAGATTAACACTTCTCATCGAGCTGTGGAGATTGCGGTGAAATACCAAGAAGGGGTGTATGCGATCGTGGGACTGCATCCGATTCATCTGGAAGAAATGGAAGTGGATGAGGAAGAACATCACTTTACCACGCGGGCGGAGGAGTTTAATTATAAAACGTATCTCGAACTCGCGCGGCATCCAAAGGTAGTCGCGATTGGCGAATGCGGACTTGATTATTACCGCATAGACGCGGATCAACGCGGATTATCACGCGGATCAACGCAGAACGTTGTTGAACGGCAAAGGGAAACTTTGATCCAACACATCGCATTGGCGAATGAATTAAGAAAGCCGCTCATGATTCACCTCCGCGCGGGAAAAGATGACCCGGACGGGGCATATATGGATTTAGCAGAGATTATTCGTGTCCACCCTTTGGACGCGGGTGGCGATGTGCACTGTTTCAGCGGGTCTAAAGCAGCTGCTCGTGCGCTTCTTGATCTCGGGCTTTACCTTTCATTCACCGGCATTATCACATTTAAAAACGCGCATGACGCGCGTGAATTGGTGCGGTATGTACCGCTTGAGCATTTAATGGTGGAAACCGATGCGCCCTACCTTGCGCCTGACCCTTTCAGGGGGAAAAGGAATGAGCCGCAGTTTGTAGAGTTCGTGGCGCGGAAGGTGGCGGAGGTGAAGGGTTTAAGCTTTGAGCAGGTCGCAGAAGCGACGACGGGTAATGCAATGAGACTTTTTCAGTTAAAATAGACGTGAACCAACGCGAAGCAGGTTGTCAAGGGGGATACGATGGAGGGAAAGGTGGTAGCGTGGCAGCTTGTCTGCCACCGATCGCTCGAGTCATAGGCAAGCTATGACGCTACAGGTAATTATGTCGGAGATGAACTCCGACGCTACACTATTGATTAGTGATTAGTTACTAAGATGAAGAGGGAGATTTTTTCAGCAGATAGGTGAGGATGGGCGGCGTGAGCAGGGTGGTGAGGATAACCATGATGACAATAACCGAATAGGTGGTGTCAGATACCACCCCCAATCCCTTGCCGATGGTGGCAAATATCAAACCTACCTCTCCCCGCGGCACCATACCCCATCCCACCAGCGATTTGCGCACTTTTCCTGCGGCAACGCAGGAGACGATTTTTCCGATGAAGGCTACGGCGGTAAGGCCCAAAGCGACTAGGAGCACCGGTACATTGAAGAGCGTTTCCAGCTTTACTCCGAATCCGGTCATGACGAAAAATATGGGGACGAGGAAGTAGCTTAAAGGTTCAATGATGTCTTCCACGTGGCGCTGTGCATGCTGTTCAAGGGTAAACGTGAGCCTATCCTTGTGCGGCTGGGGTATGTCCATGGAGATTTCCTGAATATCGTGCACGATGTGCGCACTTTTGAAATAACGGAAATGCACGGGATCAAGCACGAGGCCTGCGGCGAACGCGCCGACAATTGGCGCGAGCCCGATGAGGTTCGCACAGTAAGCAAAGATAAGGCCGAAGGCAATGGCGAGCGTGAATTTCATGCCCACCCCGGTGTGGATTTTGGAAAGCGCTTTCCCCAGCAGCGGCGCTGCCAGTTGTCCCACGATAATGGAGCCTGCAAGGAAGAGCACCGCTTTTGCGGTAATCCACGAAATCGCGCCAATGCTTACCGCGCCTACGCTCACGATTGCGGATACCACCGCGAGAATGATAAGGCCCAGCACATCGTCAATGACCGCGGCGCCGAGTACGATTTGCGCTTCCGGTGTTTGCAGTTTGCCGAGATCTCTGAACACGCGGGCGGTGATGCCTACTGACGTCGCCGTGAGGGTTGCGCCAAGAAAGAGATACGCATTAGAGCTTAATCCCGGCAACAGCCACGGGCCCGCCACGTAGGTGCCCAGCACAAACGGCGTGATGACGCCCACTACAGCCACGAGGAATGCCCGCATACCCACCTTAGCCATTTGTTTGATATTGGATTCAAGCCCTATCTGAAATAGGAGAATTACCACTCCCAGTTCAGCGAGGAATGTTATGATGGCATCCTGTTTAAGGGGATCAAGCACATGGATGCCTAAAAGGGCTAAATTGCCGAGGATGACGCCGATGACCAATTCGCCCAAGACCGAGGGCTGTCCCCAGCGCTCAATTAAGCTTGAAAGTTTGGCGGCCACCAGTATGATCGCGATCCAGAGGAAGGTGAGCGCAAAATTATGGTTTGCCGCCTCCCCGCTTCCTCCTTCTGAAGCAAATAAAAGTATTGGTAAGAATGCAAAAAGAAATGCCAAATATCTTCCTATCCTCGCGCGTTTTAACCATGCAGGAGTCGGCATAAGATGGGTGGAAATTTTTTTATTCATAATGCTATATAGCAGAAGAAGCCGCGGGGCTTCTTTGTTTTTAATAAATTGTATGCAACCAAAAGGTATGGTAGCATAGGAGACATACCATGTAAATACTTATTTTCAACGTGTCCGATATAATATATGGGAACCACTGTCATAATTATCATCGCGGTGCTTATTGGGTTTATCGGTGTGGCGGTATTTGTGGCGAAAAAATTGAAAAGCTTGGAAGAGAAACAGAAAGGCGACCAAAGCCTTTTGATGTTGAACCAGAATTTGCAGGGCATGCAGGCGCGGATTGACGAGACCACGCGCGCCATCAACGAGCGGCTGGACAATGCCGCGAAGGTGGTCGCGGGGGTTGCCAAGGAGCTGGGCGCCGTGCAGGAAATGGGCAGGGGCATGAAGGATTTACAGGATTTCCTGCGTTCGCCGAAACTCCGCGGCAACATCGGCGAGCAGGTGCTGCGGGATTTGCTCGAGCAATATTTTCCCAGAGAGCACTTTGAGTTGCAATACACGTTTCAGTCAGGCGAGCGGGTTGACGCTATTTTGAAAACCGACAAAGGTTTGATCCCGATTGACTCGAAGTTTCCCATGGAGAATTTTGCCAAGATTCTGAAAGCGGAATCAGATGGGGAGAGGGACGCGTTGCGGCGTGAATTTGTGAAGGACGTGAAGAAGCACGTGGATGCGATTGCAAAGAAATACATCCTACCGCAGGAGGGGACCGTTGATTTTGCGGTGATGTATGTACCGTCCGAGTCTGTGTATTACGAAATCATCCGCGATGAGGGAGACCTTAATAATTATGCGAATGGGAGAAAGGTATTTCTCGTGTCGCCGAATTCATTCTTTTATTTCCTGAAAGTCATCATGATGGGCATGGAAGGCAAGCGCATCGAAGAGCAGGCGAAGAGGATTCTTGAACTTTTAATCGCGATGCAGCAGGATGCGGGGAAATTTGGTGAGACTCTGGGCGTGGTAACGACCCATGTGACCAACGCGAAAAACGCGGTTGACCGCGCGAATACGGAGTACATGAGGCTGGCGGGGAAGATTGAACAGGTGAGGATGCTTAAATAATGACCGGTGTATGAGTCGTTGTGGCAACTACTCACTCACCGTCCGTCACTGAGTTACGTATGATGCGTTATGACCATACCGAATCTTCCCACCTATCTGGGTGACCGGCGCATGCCGATTGAAAAATTGTATGCTTCGTATGCACCCTTGGATCGCGCGGGATGGAAACGAGAATGTATCTTTCTTCAATCGTTCATTTTACGCGGAATGCAGTATACCCTCCCGATCTTATCTTATCGCAGTGTACGAAAAGGACCAGCGTTATGGTTTCTCGCGGGGGTGCATGGTGAAGAACCTGCAGGTCCCAATGCGGTGGCGCAGTGCATTGCGTATATAAGGGAGTTGGGGGAAAAAGTTCCAGTGGTGCTGTTCCCATTATTAAATCCTTCCGGTTATCGCCGCAATTGGCGCTATCCAGATCGGCGGTACCGGCCGCGGGATAATAAAAGTTTCCAGAGCGTGAGCGATGCTGAGCATGTGCTATTGGATCTCGCGCATCCTCATAAACCCCGTCATCGCGCGCCGTCTTCAGTGCTTGCCGCGCGCATGATTAACGCTATCTTACAGATTAGTAAGCAATACCCGCCGAAGCTGGTATGTAACCTCCACGAAGATGTGAGCAATGTAGATCCTTATATTTACGTAAATAGTGCGCGGGGGGCGGAGGACCCTGTGGCGCGGGAGGTCGTGAAGATTATCAGACGCCATGGGTTTAAATTAAAGCAGCGCGGGAAGGTGTGGAATGGGGGAATGAAAGTTGAGGTGCAGAATGGCATTGTCGCAAACGTCAATGACGGATCAGTGGACGAGCTTTTGAGTGCAAAAAAGATTTATCTCCACGGCAAGGTCGTGCGCGGCCCTTCTGCCAAGTGCGCGGTGGTGGTGGAAACTAAAGCTCTTCATGTACCGCTTAAAAAGCGCGTACAAGTTCATGCGGCAATCATTAAATCACTTGGACGTTTTTGGAGCATGCTTACGAGATGAGTATGTTCAAGTCCACGAACATAATTGACAGTCAATAAGAGCTTGTTTTGCGTGTGAAAGTTCGACCGTTTGGGTTAGTTTGGCATCGATAAATTTCATCAGCGCTTCGATTTGTTCCTGTCGTTTCA
>JBFLWV010000059.1:0-16117 GCA_040757655.1 Patescibacteria group bacterium
ATTCTCCCGCGAAGAGTTTTGTTTCTATTTCTTGCTGTGATTCTGAGGACATTTGAGTATTTGATGATGCTCTTTGTCCTTAGTATACAGCATTTTTTAGTTTCTGCATAGTGGGTAACTACACCCCCTATATCTCGTATCGTGAGAACTTCATGGGGGTAATCATTGAAAGCAAAGAAATCAATGCCATGCAGCGCTCGGCATTTGAGGTGATGTGGAATGCGCTTCCCTAGGGGATATTTCTCACGAATACAAAACCCGCCTCATCGGCGGGTTCAAAATTTTCTGCGTAAATCTGCGATACAGGCAAGCGTGACGATCTGCGTGTATCTGCGCGGTTCAGCATCTCAACGGTTGTAACGTCCCCGCCAAAAATTCGCTACGCGAATAGTTAGGCGGGTTACGCGCGAGCGTGACGTGCGCGTTCCCGTTATTCCCCAATATGAATCGGGGCCGACTCACATCCACGCCAAACTTTTGCTTACGCAAAACTTAGGCGGGTTACGGGTGACATAGACGGTCAACGTGCGTCCAAGACGCGACGCGGTCCGTCAAAATATCCTTAGAAAGGAGGTGATCCACCGACAGCTTCCGCTACCGGTGCCTTGTTCATGTTTCCCCATTCCTTTCGGATGGCATGGACTATATCTTCACCCCGACGTGATATCGGGGGCCAACGTGTTATAACAGTATAGAATCCCGATTATCGGGTACCTGCTATAATCCTCGCACCTCACGAGGAAAGTCTCTACGGGGTTAAGAAAGTTTATACCTCATTGAAGGAAGACATTGATCTTCCACGAGAGAGGCAAATTGCCTTATTGAGTATTTACCGATATAGAGACGTAACCATCTCCTATCCTTATGGAAAGTGACATATCGTATGCCGAACTTATCCACTAAACACTCTTTCAATTTTATTTGGTCATCGAGATTGAAGCTCTGTGTATTCAGAATATACCCTTCGCCACGCGTGCCAAGTGCGCCATCATCCATAAACCACACTGTCAAACCCACCGGTGTCAATATCTCTGTGATATTTGGCGGCACTACCTTCTTGCCACCACGATAAAATACATGGTGGTATTCGGTAAATTGTGGATGGCTAATAGTCTTAAACTTCCACGCTTGGTGTGAAGTTTCATATGACGGCTCTTGCAGTGTAAAATTTCTAAATACCTTATGTTTCCACTCCACTAACTCTTTCTGGTCTGCCGAATGACTGATTTGAAGACGATAGTGTTTCCCCCATGCATTCGCCAATAAACTGCCATCACCAAGTATCGTTCCGACTACTACTTCTTTTTGATAATCGGATAGAGACAGGCTCGACCGTAATTGTCGAATGTAATGAGAATTAGTAACTACTTTCTTAACTTCCCTCGGTATTACCATCGTTTCCATACATAGTTATTATACCATGCATGAACGAAGGTTTCACCGATATTAGTTGGATTTTTCGCGTCAATTACTCGACGCGGTCGCAACATCCAATTTGGATGGACGACTTCGCCCCTGTCACCGACCCTACCTTGATTCCTCCCTCAAGGGGAAGAGCTTCGGGTATTGCCGGCTCCCTTGGCGTGACGGGCGGTGTGTACAAAACCCGAGAACGTATTCACCGCGGCGAGGCTGATCCGCGGTTACTAGCGATTCCTGCTTCATGAGGGCGGGTTGCAGCCCTCAATCTGAACTGGGGGGTGTTTTGATGGGATTTGCTCCGCGTTACCGCTTTGCGTCCCTTTGTAACACCCCATTGTAGCACGTGTGTAGCCCAGGACGTAAGGGCCATGCTGACTTGACGTCATCCCCACCTTCCTCCTCGTTAGCCGAGGCAGTTCGGTTTGACTGAATGTAACAAACCGTGGGGGTTGCGCTCGTTACCCGACTTAACGGTACATCTCACGACACGAGCTGACGACCATATTGCCTCTCATATTACTATGAGTATGGACTATACCTTCCCCGACTTTAGTCGGGGCCAACCGTTTGAATACTCGCGAATTCAATTAAATAGTTGAGTATTCTCACCACGACCCTTTATCTCGTGGATCAGTCTCTACGGGGCAAGCTTTACAGAAAAACGTATCAATTTCCGTTTAATACGATCCCTATAACTTTTCCTTAAATAGAGGACATATGTCCTTGCTGATGTATAACGATACAAGCTCGCATTAGTTTCACCGATCATGGATTGATCTCTCACCGCATCCGCTCTGCTTGAATATGCTATCCTAATGCCAGACCGATACTTGGTGTCTACGCATCCGTCACCATCAATCCTTCCTGCGAGATACGCAGTAAGGTATCGGTGCGGAATGGGCAACGTTCCAGTTTTTGCGGACATAAACATTCGCGTGAGACATCTGCTATTTACATAAACCTGGTATGCGGTCTGCTTACGTTTCATCCCTCGCTCAACCTGATACACGCGTTTCTTGATAGTATGGCGTGGAGCCACTCTACAAAGAAATGCTGTGAATCTATTTATGAGTGCGGGAGTAACTGAAGTGAGCCCAATGGAACTTGAACGCCAGTAACCATCAGCTAACCAAAGACCTAATATATAAAAGTCTTTGGCAGTAGTAAAGAAAAACTTGCTTCCCACGGTATTACCCATATATTCATTATATCATGGGCTTCACCGTTTTGGGTTGGTGATTGTTCCCTGATATTACTATCAGGACGGCCATCGTTTAAATAGCCATGCAGCACCTGTGGTGCACCCTTAAAAGGTCACACGTTTCCGTGCGCTTGCAGCACCATGTCAAGCCCTGGTAAGGTTCCTCGCTTACCGTCGAATTGAACCACATGCTCCACCGCTTGTGCGGGTTCCCGTCAATTCCTTTGAGTTTTAGTCTTGCGACCGTACTCCCCAGGCGGGGTACTTAATGCGTTAGCTTACGTGCAACGACACTGGAAGGGTCGACACTTCCAATGTCCAGTACCCATCGTTTACAGCGTGGACTACTGGGGTATCTAATCCCATTCGCTCCCCACGCTTTCGTCCCTGAGCGTCAGGACCGTTCCAGGGAACTGCTTTCGCCTTTGGCGTTCTCGCCGATATAAACGGATTTTACTCCTACACCGGCGATTCCATTCCCCTCTCCCGACCTCTACCCACCTAGTTTTCCCCGCGACCTTCAGGTTGAGCCTGAAGATTTCACGGAAAACTTGTGCGGGCGCCTGCGGACGCTTTACGCCCAATGAATCCGGGTAACGCTTGGGCCACTCGTATTACCGCGGCTGCTGGCACGAGTTTAGCAGGCCCTTATTCTGCAGGTACTCTCAGCCGCCGCACCTCGCTACGCTCGGCGCGTCGGAAATCCCAAGCTCCAAATCCCAAATCCCAAACAAATTCGAAATTTCAATCTCATTTTGAATATTTAAAATTGAAATTTGTTTGGAAATTGGAAATTGGAAATTGGAAATTCCGTACCGAACACAGTGAGGTACGGCAGCTTGCTCCCTGCCAAAAGCAGTTTACACCCCGAAGGGCTTCATCCTGCACGCGGCGTCGCTCCCTCAGGCTTTCGCCCATTGGGGAAGATTCTTGACTGCAGCCTCCCGTAGGAGTCTGGGCAGTATCTCAGTCCCAGTGAGGCCGTCCGTGCTCTCACACCGGCTACCCGTCATAGCCTTGGTAGGCCATTACCCTACCAACAAGCTGATGGGACCTAGGCCCCTCACCGGGCGACTCTCTTATTGAGCGCCTTTCCTGGTAACCGATTCCTCACCGCAAGAGTCGCCCGGAATTTCCAAATCCCAAATCCCAATTTCCAAACTTGAAAATTGAAAATTGATAGTTGAAAATTTCAGATGCTCACGAAGAAAAATCGGCTACCAGCGTACGGAGTATTAGCCCCGATTTCTCGGGGTTATTCTCCTCCCAGTGGTAGGTTACCAAGGTGTTACTCACCCGTTCGCCACTCCCCGCACCTTTCAGTCAATAAGCGCGAAGCGCTTATGATATATGCATCTGTCTCCCCCAACTCGCTAGTCCTGTTTGAACTCCCACTTTTCTTTACAAAACCAATTGACTGAAAGGTGCGGGGCGTTCGACTTGCATGCCTTAGACACGCCGCCAGCGTTCACCCTGAGCTAGGATCAAACTCTCAAGAAGAAAGTTTTATCGATCGATCTCTCTTTACTATATACGCAAAGAGATGCTCGGATTGAACTCTCAAAAATATTGACGTTACAACCGTTTAAACGCTGAATTATTTAACCTTACTTGCTGTCTTGAGTTGTCAATGAACAATCGACTCTTTCCACTTCTTCCGCGTATATCCGCGATAAAGGCACGCGTGACGATCCGCGTGAATCCGCGGTGAGGCTCGCATCCTCACTGACAAAGAAAAACAGTCATATCTGGGCAACCAAATATCACTGTTCTTCTCACTCCTCGTCGTTCGAAGAGATTGGTGCCCTACATACTAATTGTCCTTTCATGCTCAGGCGGTTTCTCTTCTCCCCTTCACTCTTGACCTCCCCTCAGTGCTTCAAACCCTTAAAGAGACCTACCTGATCTTAAATACTTTTGCACCCTATTACTGTACCGTAGTATCCTCGTTTTTGTCAAGGAGGACAGAAACGGGAGGGGCTATTTGTGGAAAAATCTTGCGCGTATGCACGCGCACGAACAAAAGTCCCATCACTCCCATCAGGAATGTGAATAACGATAACCAGGCAAAGAGGGCAGCGAGGGGGATAACAGAACCAAGATGAGAAAGGAGGAGAATAATCGGCAACCCTATCGCATTCATGACTGTGAGCAATCCCCCAAATACCTTGCCCCGGTTCTCATCAAGTGTTTCACGCTGAATAAAGGTCTGCATGGATATGACCACAAGTACGTTCCCCACGCCAGCGATAAACGCGCCACCAAAAGCGAACCATTGCTGCAGAACCGCCACGGGGATGGAGAAAAATGCACGGGAGAGGAGAGTAATGAAGGGTAGAAGAAAGAATAAAGCACATGCTTCACACACAATACCTGCATGCATGAGCCACGGTGGTGAAATACGATGTTTCATACGATTCACCACAAACACGCCGACGATCGTTCCTGCGGCAAGCGGGGACACAAGGTAGAGGCTGAGATGAAGTGGGGTAAGTGCGAGTATATGGAATGCAAATACGGGGAGGAGCGCCACAATGCCCCGTTCAATGCCGAAAACCAGAGAAGCCTCCACAATGAGAAGCGGCAGGAGGCGATGCGTGCGGATGAACGTAATACCGCTAAACAGTTGCGCCCATACGCTGCGGGTGCTTACCCTCAAAATACCATTATGGTCTATCAGGTGTTGGTTGAGCGGTGGCAACCGTATCGTGGAAATGCCCGCACCTATATAGAGTGCGCTGACGCTCATGAGGGTAAGTGATGCGCCTCCCCAATGAAGCAAGGGACCGGCAATGCTATAGCCGATGAGAAACGAAAAATAGTAGGTAAAGGCAAAAAGGGAATTCGCCTCAACTAAGTGTTCACTGGGTACGAGCGAGGGAAGTGCTGCGGACTCGGTCGGTATAAAGAATTCTGAGAGCGTAGTGAGAAGAAATACAACAAGCAGGATCACACCTGAATAATCAAGAAACGGCAATAAGATAAGGCTCAAGAGGACGCGAGAGAAATGGATCCATGAGAGAATCGTTCGGCGATCATAGCGATCGGCAATCACGCCCCCGACCGTCGAGAACAAGATGGGGGGGAGCGAAATCACCGCAATGAGCACCCCCACGAAAAAGCTTGAACCTGTCACTGAGAAAGTGCGTAACACGAGCGCAAAGTGCAGTATATTGGTAGCCACCTGTCCTAACCCTTGAGAAATCCACAGACGCTTAAACCTCCGGTTCTGGAGGAGACTGGGGAGTTCGGCAAACGTGTTGGAGAGGAGAGACACAAGGAAAAAAAACTAAACTCTAATTTCTAAACAAACCAAAAGCACACATGACTAAAACCAGAATTTCAGACATTTGAATTTGGTGTTTGTTTAGAATTTCGGATTTAGGATTGAGAGTTTCTCAACTTACTGTGCTTCTCCCTCCACTTCTTCACCTCTGCGTGATTACCCGAAAGTAACACCTTCGGTACGTGATACTTCTTCCTCTTGTAGGTGATAACTTCCGGCCTTGTGTAATGCGGGTATTCAAGTAATTCCTCCTGCGCATGCTCATGTATCAAATGGCGATAAAAAGACTCTTCCTCTAAAGATTCGAACGTAATAACGCCGGGGAGGAGCCGCGTGACCGCGGAAATGACCGTGAGCGCCGGGATTTCTCCGTCAGTCAACACATAGGGGCCAACTGAAATTTCCTTTGCCTTCAAAATGATCCTCACCCGCTCGTCAATTCCTTCATAACGACCGCAGATCATAATGAAGCGGTCGTATTTTTTAGAAAATTGATATGCCATCCGCTGGTTAAACGGTTTACCTTTTGCAGAAAATAGAATGGTACAAATCCTCTCACGCCTCGTGTGTGGCCGGATGTGCTGCACTGCCTTTATAAGTGGAGGCGCCTGCAACACCATACCAGCGCCGCCGCCGTACGGTTTATCATCTACCTGTTGATGTGTCCCTTTACCATAACGGCGTAAATTATGCGCGGCCACCGCGATAAACTTCTCGCGTCTCGCGCGCCCCACAACAGAGAGGGTACAATACGACTCAATGATCTCAGGGAAGAGCGTAATAACATCAAAATGCACCCGCCTAAATTTTTCAAAAGCTTGCTTCATGGCCTTTATACATAGTACTCTACTTTACTATTCTCATCCCTCGTGTCTCTATTATTCATATCGCAAAGTAATGCACTTCACTTCTCTACAGTGTAGGACGAACTGATTGCATTTACAAGTTATAAAATTTGCAAGTTATAAAATTTGAAATTTGAAAAATTTAGGCGGGCAGCATACAACCCCCAGATGGTACTCTGAGGGTTGTGGTTGTTCGAAAAATCAACCTAGATTTTCAGATCATCGAGCGCGCTGGTATCAACTTCCTCTTGCAGAGGAGCTGAACTACCGCGACTGGGGCGATCCATTGGCCGCGGACGGCGCGAACCTTCCGGTTCGTAAATCTTCAGGTTTACGCGGGCATTATTGCGTGCGCCCACGATCCTGAGGAGCGTACGAAGAGCACGGGCATTCTGACCATTCCGACCTATCACATAACCCATATCCTCCGGGTTGATTTTGAGAGTAAGTAAAACTCCCATCTCATCAACCGTGCGCTCTACGGAAACGTCATCTGGGTGATCTACAATCGCGCGAGCAACGTATTCTATAAAATCCTGATCTTTCACAATTGCCATATCATCATTCTTTTACTCCCATCGCATATTGATTCCTATGCGATGACTAACCATTCGTATCGACCTTTCTACTCCCCCTCGGGGAATTATCAATTATTATCAATGAGCCCGTATCCCTCACGCCGCAGGAAGTTTCACCTCTTTTGCGGCTCCCTTGGCCGCCCGTTTCATATGGGTCGCTTTCACCTTTGGGTTAGGAACTATTTTGTGATCAACAAAAATATTATGCAGCGTGGCAGAAGCCTGTGCTCCCTTGGAAAGCCAATACATAATACGATCTTTCTTAAGATCTATCAACTTCGGGGTGCGTAAAGGATTATAAAAACCAACCACTTCCAGCGCATCGCCCCGCAAGTCTTTCCGCTTATCAGATACGATAATACGGTAGGAAGGAAATTTTGTTTTACCTACCCGAGAAAGCCTTATCATTACCATAAGCATTCCTCATAATAGATGACAGTATCGAGAATAGCAGATTACCCTGGAATTGGCAAGCCCTTTAAAAAATGCAAATACCAAAATCCAAAAACCAACATGATAAACCAAAATTTTTACATATCGTCCCGAAGGGACACCTTCATTTTGGGATTTGGGATTTGGATTTTACATTCTCACCTATTTCCATGTTTCACCGCGTCCTCGAGCTTGAGAGAGAGAACCTTGGATATCCCGTCATCACCCATCGTCACCCCATAGAGGATATCTGCCTGCTCCATGGTCGCACGATTGTGGGTGATGATCACAAACTGGGTTCGCGCGGAAAGCTCCTGAATGATGCCTGCAAAGCGAAGAGAGTTTGCCTCATCAAGCGCCGCGTCCACCTCATCGAGCACCACAAATGGTGCGGGATTATTCGCGATAATCGACGCAATAAGCGCAATAGAAGTAAGCGCCCGCTCGCCGCCTGACAAGGCGTTCACCGAACTTAAGCGCTTCCCCGGCGGAGTCGCGTGGATCTCCACGCCGATGTGATCCTTGCGCTTGTGCTTATCGAGAAACTTCTTCACGGGATCGTCGATTACCTCTTCTTCGCTACCCTCTTGTACGGGCGAACGGCCGTTCGCCCCTACGTCATCCTTCCACTCTTTATTCTCTTCTACCTCTTTCACTAACACGAGTTTCGCACGCCCTCCCCCAAAGAGCATCTTGAAATATTTCTGAAATCCTTCATTAATCTGATGGAAAGATTTAGTAAATTCATCCTCAATAGTGGCATCAAGCTCCTGTATCACCACCTCAAGATCATTAATGGCCTTGTTCAAATCATCCACATGCGTACGCAAAAAAGTATGACGTTCGAAAATTGCATGATATTCCTTCTCAATTTCAGGATCAATTCCCCCAATGAGCTCAAGCTGCCCCTTCAAGCGATGAATTTCAGTAAGGAGCTCCGTGGGAATCTCTTCCCCTCCCTCAACAGATAGTGCATCAAGATGCCTCCTGACGCCGTATTTTTCGAATTCTTCTTCCGCCTCCCTCTTAAGATCATCCTTCCTCGTCTCGCGCTTGGCGATCTCAATCCTGGTAGAATGCTCTCCGCTCACCGCCGCATTCAGGCGCTGCTGGAGCTCCTGCATTCGCTCCTGCACATGCCAAATTCTCGTACGCTCTTGCTTCTCAGCGTCGGTAAGCTTTCTCAGCTCAACCTGTAGGGTGGCAGCACGCGCATCTGCCTCTTTGATGGCGGCAATCATGTGAACAAGCGCCTCGCTCATGTCATCATGCGTCTCCACCCGGAGATAAGGGTCAAACACATTCGCGATCGTCTCAAATCCCTCGCAAAGTACCTCCCATTCCGCTGTAGCCGCATGCACGTCATCCAAAGTTTTTGCTGCCTGAATGTGCTGCTGGAGGCCATGAAACTTGTTTTGGAGTGCTTTAAGCTTTACTGCCGCCTCCCGCACCACCGAAAGAGGCACTGCCGTACGAAGATGCTCGCGCGTTCGCACCGCAACACGCATCCGTATATTCACTTCCTCTTCCCGCATACGCGCTTTTTCCTCCAAGACGCGCTGATACTCACGTTGAAGGGCAGTAAACGTATCCGCGTGGCTGCTCTCCTTGGTGAGCGCGGCCATGTCTTTCTGCACTGCTTCCACTTCAACCTCAAAGCGTTGCCGCTCCTTGACCTGCTCCGCTAAGGTCGATTGGTAGTGTGTGAGCTCCTTCCTTATGGTGCGCCATTCGCTGCCATAATGCTGCATCAGCAATTCCCGTAAATGCACCAATATTTCCTCCCGCCGCTCCAAACGTCTCACCTGGCGCGTGAGATACTTAAGCCGCGGTTCAATCTCCTTCAGTTGGACCAGCGCGAGGCTTAAATTCGACCCTGCGCCCTCCAGTTTCCGCAATGCCTCTTCACGCTTCATTTCAAATGGCTTCACGCCCGCTGCTTCGTCGAAAAAATCTTTGCGCTCAAATGGTGAAAGCGCGAGGATGGCATCCACCATTCCCTGCCCAATGACGCTATAGGTGCGGCTCCCGAGGTGAAGCCGCGCGAGCAGAAGAGCAATATCGGTGAGGCGTGAGGGGGCACGGTTCAGGAGATACTCGCCCTCACCGCTGCGATATACTTTACGGGAAACGGTGAGTTCGGAATAATCAAGCGGCGCGCCGCGATCCTCGTTATTCAGCACTAAACTCACCTCCGCAAATCCCAGACGGGATGACTTTTCTGATCCTGAAAAAATCACGTCCTCTGATCGCTTCCCCCGCAATGACTTCATGCTTTGCTCACCCAATACCCACCGGATGGCGTCCGCCAGGTTTGATTTGCCAGAGCCATTCGGACCCACGATAGCGGTAATGCCACGATCAAAGGTAAAAGACATCTTCTGCGCGAAGGACTTAAACCCGGCAATTTCGAGCCTGTCGAGATACATAACACATTAACTCAAAACTTAGAACTTAAAACTCAAATCTATGGAATCCTATAGAGATGAAATAGATACCATAGTTTTGACATTTGAGTTTTGAGATTTGACTTATGTTATTGTACCAACTTCATAAGAATCTGGCGAGAATTGATAAAGCGTGATACGCTCTACTATATTCACCCCTATGTCTCTCACCGGCTCCATCGCGCGACAAACCGTCCTCCAAATCGCTGCCAAAGCGATTTCGGTCGTGCTCGGTATCGTCACCGTGGGCGCGCTCACGCGGTATCTGGGGCAGGAAGGCTATGGCAATTACACGACGGTTATTTCCTATATTTTCTTCTTTGCGGTGTTCGCGGATTTCGGCCTCTACCTCGTCACCCTCTCAGAGATCGGGAGGCCAGACGTAGACCATACACTGCTTTTTTCCAATGCATTTACCATGCGGCTGTGCACCTCGATTGCCGCGCTTTTGCTCGGCGCGGCGCTCGTAACACTCTTCCCCTACCCCGCGGTGGTGAAGCAAGGCGTTGCCATTGTGTGCCTCTCCACGCTCGCGAACCTTCTCGACCAAATGGATATGGTTATTCTGCAGAAACAGTTGAAATTAATATGGAGCGCCGCAGCGGAAGTGATAGGCAAGATAGTCATCCTTGCGGGCACCCTTATAGTCATACAACAGAAGGCATCCTTAACGTACATTTTCGTGATGGTAGTTGCGGGCTACGCCATACACTTTCTCATTAATTTTATCGGCGCGCGCCGGCTCCTCCCCTTTACGCTCCACTTCGATTTCCCTGAATGGAAAAGGATTGTACGCACCTCATGGCCTGTGGCGCTGTCAGGTCTCTTTGTGATTATTTATTTCAAAGCGGATACCATCCTGCTCTCCATCTTGAGGCCTGCGGCAACTGCACAAAGGGAAGTAGGCATCTACGGCGCGCCCTACAAAATGCTCGAGGTGCTCATCACCTTCCCCTCGCTTTTTTTAGGTATGGTGATGCCGCATCTCTCATCCGCATACACCACCGCCGATCATATACGGTTTGATCGCATCTTCCAAAAATCGTTCGACTTACTCACCCTCATCACTATGCCCCTGATCGCAGGCACCTTAGTACTTGCCGAACCGCTCATGGCCTTTATCGCCGGAAAGGATTTTCTTGTATCCGCCCCCGTGCTGAAAATCCTTATCCTCGCAACTGGTATCATCTACCTTACCCACCTCTCGGTCTACGGCGTCATCGCCATCCAGCAACAAAAACGCATGATGCCCTTCTATATCATCGCCGCTATAGGGGCAACCAGCGCCTATGTGCTCACCATCCCACGCTGGAGCTATTTCGGCACCGCATGGACCACGGTTGCGGTAGAATTGTTTATTGGCCTTGCGGCCACCCGCTTGGTGTGGAAAAAAATGCATCCACGCCTCAACTATACCATTGCCATAAAGGCCGTGGGTGCGAGCGTGCTTATGGCCGCGGTCATACTCCTCCTTCCCTCCAATCTCTTCATGGGGCTCATTGCGGGATGCATAGTCTATGGCGCCGCGCTCCTTCTCACCAAAGGTATTACCAAGGACCAGATTATTGAGATCGCCCAACTGCGCTCTTCAAATCCCATCTCACCGCCCCGCATATGATCACGTGCGCCTTCATCTTCCTCACGCTCATCGCGCTCCCTTTCTATGTGATACGCTTTACCGTCCTTGGGCTCCCCACCACATTACTGGAGATTATCCTGCTTGCGACAGTCGCCGTCTGGACCTTTGGAAAAATCCATACACGATCATTCCCCACACTCCCCAAAGAATGGCGCGCGCCGGCGATACTTTTTTTTACGGCGAGCCTCTTCGCGCTCCTCGCCGCGCCCCAATTCCTCCCCGCGCTCGGCCATTGGCGCGCCTACATCCTGGAACCAATTTTGTTTGCGCTCGTGCTCATTGATACCATAAAAACTGAACACGACCGCTCGCTCGTGGCGTACGCACTCACCGCATCGCTCGTCATTCCCGTCGCAGTCGCGCTCTACCAGCAATTAACCGGTCTGTCTATCCCCAATGAATTCTGGGCTGCCTCTGCCACCCGGCGCGTCACCTCAATTTATGGATACCCCAATGCACTCGGGCTATATGCAGTGCCTATCCTCATCCTTACCTTAGGCCAATTCACAAAATCACAAAATCACAAAATCACAAAAATCACTTTATTGACGCTCTTTATCACTACAATGACTTCAATAATTTTCATACGCTCCAAGGGCGCGCTCCTTGCGCTCATAACGGGGATTGTATTATTTTTCTTGCTCAATGCAAAAAAGAAATTCATCACTATGGGTATGTTACTTTTTATAGCAATAGGAGGGATTATTATCTTCAAGGACTCTATTAATCTCCGCGGGTTCTCAACCGTGCAAGGTGGCGACTCAATATCAGTCCGCCTCACCCAATACCGCGAAACATGGGAGATGCTAAGAACTCACCCCCTTACGGGCGCAGGCCTCCGCGGGTATCAAACCGCCATGATTCCCTATCACCAACAGAACTATATTGAAATCTTCCTCTATCCGCACAATATTTTCCTCGCCATGTGGTCCGAATTAGGATTGCTCGGCCTGATTGCTTTCCTGTGGCTCCTATTCCAATTTTTCAAAACAATAATAAATCAATCAAACAATAAATCGATACATTATGCCGCGGCAGCCTCAATGTGCGCTCTTCTCGTCCACGGCCTCGTCGATGTCCCTTATTTTAAGAACGACCTCGCGGTATTGTTTTGGATTCTTATTGCACTCTCTATGATGCAAGTGCAGCCGAGTCGACAAATACAAAAAAATGTGCTACAATAGCAACGCATGAAAAGAAAAAAAATAGATACACAAAAACGACTTTTTATGCGATGCGTGTATGCCATGGCGCTTACTGCCATGGGTTTTATTTTTATACAGGCAAGAGCAGAATCTCATCAACAGACATACGATGAAACGTTCTTTGTGGACGAAGTACAGAAAGTTGAAATGAGTTTACATGAGTATGCGCCACTGAAAGAAATTCACGCGGGCCCTTTTACCGCACAACGTCCTTTTATTCTCCTCTCCGCGCAATGGGATGAATCGCGAGATAAAAAAACGACCGAGGTGCATCTCCGCGTACGTACCCGCAGTGCAAAAAATGAACCGTGGAGCGCATGGATGGAGTTTGAACGGCTAAAAGATTTCCGCAGTGATGCCGATCTCATCCCCGGCCGCGTACGCACCGAACCGCTTATCGTGGATGAATCACGCGAGTTTGAAGCGAATGTCACGCTTACGAGCCTCGTTCCTCATGTAACCCCGCAAGTGGCGAACCTTTCATTCATTACGATCGGAACCGACAACCACCCCATCCCCTCCTTACGAAGGAGGGGACAAGGGGAGGTGAGAGCAGCATTGAACGGGATAAATGACTTGAACATCATTCCTCGCGCGTCATGGGGCGCTGACCCATCGCTCCGCGCTAATGCGACAGGACAGGACCTCTGGCCCCAAACCTATGGGGAGGTAAGAGCGTTCGTCGTCCACCACACTGGCGGCACCAATGGCGGCGCTGATCCTGCGACTACGATCCGCGCCATTCAGCGCTTCCACGGAAAAATCCTTGGGTGGGGCGACATCGGCTACAACTACCTCATCGCGCCCGACGGCCGCGTCTTTGAAGGAAGGGAAGGAGGTGAAGGAGTGGTGGGAGGTCATACGTACAATGATAAGAAAAAAATTGGCTATAACACCGGTTCAATCGGTGTTGCCATCCTTGGAAATTACGAAAACAAAGATATGTTGAGCAACGCGGCGCGCGAAAGCCTCGCGAAACTCATCGCTACGAAATCGTTCGAGCATGAAATTATCCCCGATGGCGAAACTACGCTCAAAGACGTATCCATACCTGCTGTGATCGGGCATAAAAACATTGACGCAACCATCTGTCCGGGTGCTGGCATCACTACTGAGCTTATCCGCGTGCGCCAGCTCGCCCGTGCTGGCCTTGAAGCAAGAGGAGGACTTGCCACGATCGAACGCCGCGCCACACTCGTGGGACAGAGCAACACCTCTCTCCTCATCAAACCAGGCCAGTCGAAAACAATCTGGGTGTCCTACCGCAATGACGGCAATACGTCATGGAAAAATTATCTTGCCGCGCCGGTCCAACTTGCGGATGCGTCTATAAAAAACCGACTCGCAATGCTTGCTCCCGCCACGGTTGTGGCATCATTGGTTACTCCACCTTCCGCGTTCTTCCGCGATACATCCAAGCCTGCCCCATACAGTGCCGAAGGCTCTGGTTCGGGGCGTGACGTTCCGCGTTCTTCCGCTTCTACCGTCAGAATGGCACAAGTGGTGGATGATGAAATAAAACCAACAGAGACGCAAACTACACCTATAAGCGCGCTTACCTTCAGAGAGCCCAACGTCGCCCCCGGCGAAACCGTCACCATCCCTATTACCATTGCGATACCGTCCAACGCTGCGGGAATAATTGAACATAACTACGTCCTGACGTGGGGGAATAAAGGATATTTCCCCGGCACTGACGTCCATATTGCCATTGAAACCACGGAAATGGAGTGGGCAGGTAAAATTGAGTCGCTCATCACTCCCACCAGCACCCGCACCGGCGTGCTCAACCAAGGAGTAGTGCGCGTGCGCAACCGTGGACTAAAAACATGGCTCAAGGGGAGCGTGATGCTCCTGCTCACGGACATTGCGGGTGGAGAACCGAAATGGAATGTTGCTGGTTGGCCGCTTCCCATGGGGCGAATCCTCTCCCAAGAGGCGACGGTGAAACCAAACGAAGTGGCGACCTTTCCGCTTCCCTTAACTGCCGCCGCACCAGGAATCTTTGAAACCCTGCTCTCGTTCAAATACCTTCCTGACATTGGCACGGTACCTGCAACGCTCATAGAAACCCTGAAGCTCCCTGATCTGCCGGGAGTAAGCGCATCCTTTGCAACCACAGTGCTGCCGTCCGCGCAAATCGAATTTATAAAATCCAAATTCCCCACGCGCATCCGCCCGGGACGCACCGTCTACTTCACCCTGCGCGTGAAAAACACTGGCGAGAAAACACTCAAAGGCGGCAGAGCAGCCTTCCTTACCCAAACCGCGGCAAACGGCGCGAAGAGCCCCTTCTATGTGAAGTCAGACTGGATATCAGATATTGAGCCCGCCTATCTTTATCAAACAAGCCTGAAGCCAAGGAAATTAGGCACCTTTACCTGGCGCATGAAAGCGCCTGCTAAAAAAGGCATCTACCAAGAAAAGCTCACCTTCACCACAGCTGACGGCGTAGGTATCATCAACGGTAACACGGAATATACTTTTACCATTAAGGTTGAGTAACCACAATGTTCCCCCTCTTAGGATAAGAGGGGCTAGGGGAGTTACGAAACAATCAACAACACACGATGGCTCACCGCCGTTTTTTCGTACCTACTACCCTTGAAAAATCACTTAAAACAACGTATATTTCAGTCGCAATGTCCACCTATACTTCAAAGATAAACAAGAAGAGACAGGTCACCCTACCAAGAGAAATTCTCACTCGCCTCAATATTAAGGCAGGCGATCAATTACGTGCCGTCCAAATTGACAAAGAAACAAAAACAATTGAGCTCGAGCCTGAAGATAATACCTCTGGGTTAGTTCTCCAACTCAAACTCAATCAATAATCACAAATTAATTTCTGGAGAGGTCGCATAGTTGGTCTAGTGCGCCGCACTCGAAATGCGGTAGGCCTTTACAGGTCTCGTGGGTTCGAATCCCACCCTCTCCGCCAAATTGCACTTTTTGCGAAATCGTAAGAGCTTGCCTCGGCGCTTCGCGCCTCGGCATGGTATTTTTCCGCTATAACCCAAGCATTTTTGAGAGGAAACGAAAGCGTCCGCTCGGCAATGCGG
>JBFLWV010000060.1:0-3617 GCA_040757655.1 Patescibacteria group bacterium
GGTCTCTACCAATCATTTCGCGCTCAAATCGAAGCTGTATGTGAGGGCACTAATGGCAAGTTTTAAAGAGCTTCAGTCCTTGAAAAGTCAGTTTGCATTGGTAAGCCCTGCGTAACATCAGTTATAAAAATAACTTACTCCTATAGAACGCTATCCATAACGGTAAGCAATTCCTGCACTTCTGGTATCGTCCAGTCTCCCATATGCCCAATCCTAAAACCCTTTCCCTTTAATTCCCCGTATCCGTCTGCCAACGCATAGCCTTTTTCCTTTACCTTTTTCCTGAACTCATCACTATTGAACCCATCCGGCGCGGTAACTGACGTCACCGTGGGGCTCCTGAAACCTTCTTCAGCAGTAAAAGGCAGTCCACGACGGGCAACCCATCCCTGTGCAAGGCCAGCCATCTCCTGATGCCGTGCAGCCCGCCCTTCCATTCCCTCTTCAAACATCCTATCCAGCTGTGCGTCCACTCCGTATAAAAGTGAAATCGCAGGCGTCGCAGGGGTCATGTGTTTGTCCGCGTATTTCTTCATTTCGATAAAATCAAAGTAATAACCCTTATCCGACATCTGTGCGGAACGCTCAAAGGCGCGGGGGCTTACCACGGCAAATGCAAGTCCGGGAGGAAGTGCAAAACATTTTTGCGTACCAAAAAGGAGCGCGTCAATACCCCACTCATCAGGGTGGATCACTGACCCGCCGAATGAGCTCACCGCGTCCACAAGGATAAAAGCGTCGGGTTGTGTTGAGCGCACCACGCCACACAATTCCTTGAGCGGATTCATGACTCCTGAAGAGGTCTCGTTATGGGTTATGGTAACCGCATCAAACCTATAACCATCGTTCCGTGGCAATTGTAGCGTGGCAGCTTGTCTGCCACCTATCGAGTCGGAGGCAAGCTCCGACGCTACCAACTCTGGCCGTATCGCCTTCCCAAACGGCACCTCAACTACTTCAACTTGTTTATTACACGCGCGGCTGATGTCCGCCCAGCGTTCAGAAAACGCGCCGCACACCGTGTGGAGGATTTTACCCCTTACGCAATTCCGCACCGCTGCCTCCATGACACCAGTGGCTGATGAGGTGAAAATAAGGACCTCCTGCTTGGTACCGATAAACTGTTTCAACTTATTCACCACCGATTCGTGGAGCGTCTGATATTCCTTGCTCCGATGCCCGATCATTGGCTTACTCATTGCGGCAAACATCTCCCCACTCACCTCCGTAGGTCCAGCTAAAAAAAGTTTGGTATGTGCCATATAAAGCAAAACTCACGAGCACACTAATGTAAGACTACTCGATAAGGTCACCTCTCATCGTGAGGGTTGATCGATTGAGAAACCCTCCGCAACCAGCCCGAGCATAGTCCCCGCGAAGCGGGGTCGGTGGCGAGGCGGAGTGCGATCCCGCGCTGGCGGGACCGACACGTGTTTCTCAACGAGCAACCCGAACTAATACACCTCCGTATCTTTGGAATACCCAGCCACCGTAGCCAAACTATTCATCCGCGCACGGTGCAGGAATCTCTGCTGCGCGGCAACCACGTTCTCTGCTCTCCCGTTCCAGGTCTTTAATGCACTGTCTTGGAGCGCGCGGCCGTACGAAAACGTCAGCCTCCATGGAAAGGGCCCCAATTTGTTTATCTCATTTAAATTTTCCGTTGCCTCAATCTCGCTCTGGCCGCCGGAAAGAAATGCTTCCCCGGGAAGACTATCAGGCAATATCTCCTTAAACAAACTCACGGTTGCCGCGGCTATTTCTGCTGGTTTTGCGCTCTGCCCCGATAATTTACCGGGTACCACCATATTAGTCTTTAAAATCATTCCGGGAATATGCACCCCCGCGGCGTCCAATGCTTCAAACACCGCCCGCAGTGTCTGCCGTGACACTTCCTCGCACCGCTCCATGGTATGTGCGCCGTCCATGAGAACCTCCGGTTCAACAATGGGCACCAATCCTACTTGCTGACATGCGAACGCATACGCGGCTAAATCTTTGGCATTTTGCCGAATATTCGCTTCAGTGGGCAACCAATCCCCGATGGTGATAACTGCTCGCCATTTAGCGAATTTTGCACCCAACTGCATATATTCTTCTAAACGACCAGTTAAACCTTCGAGACCCTTCGTAACTTTCTCACCCGACGATACATCCATCGCTTTCGTGCCTTGATCAACTTTAATACCAGGAATTACACCACCCTTTTGTAGTATTTCAACAAACGGTACGCCATCTTTTGACCTTTGCCTGATCGTTTCATCAAACAATATCACCCCGGAAATGTATTCGCCAATCCCAGGCGCGGTAAAGAGCATTTCACGATACGCGCGGCGATGCTCTTCGGTTGAAGGAAGGTTGATTTTCGCAAACCGCTTCTCAATAGTACCAAAACTCTCGTCAGCAGCGAGAATTCCTTTCCCAGATACCACCATGGCATTTGCTATATTGTTGAGTCCTTGATCCATACATTTTGTGTGCATCTCATAATAAATTTTAAACAAATAACTATTGGTCATTGGTCATTGTTTTACCCAATCCGGTGATGGGTTTCCATATAGCGAATAGTGCGCGATCGTACCCGCATTACGACAGAATGGGTGGTGATATAGTCACTCCCAAATCGCACGCCTTTGAGGAGTGGCCCATCTATGACACCAGTTGCCGTAAAGGCAAGGTCCTCACCCTTTGCTATATCTTCAATACCTAAAACCTTGGTATGATCGGTAATACCGCTTGCGCGTATGAGTGCGATATCCCGCTCGCTCTTCAGCACAAATTGACACAACATATCGCCCCCCAAACATTTCAATGCAACAGCGGCGAGCACTGACTCTGCACTGCCCCCAATGCCCATGAGCATGTCAATCGGCGAGTCAGGAAGGCATGTGGCGATCGCTCCTGCCACATCCCCGTCTGTGATGAGGGTTACCCGCGCCCCTGTGTTTCGAATTTCTTTGATCATTTCAATATGCCGTGGACGATCCAGAATGACGACCGTGACATCATCAACCGGCTTATGGAGACGGTTGGCCACCGCGAGAATGTTATCTTTAATAGGGACATTGAGCCTCACGGCACCTCGGGCCTGTGGCCCTACCGCGAGTTTTTCCATGTAGACATCCGGCGCTTTAAGGAGAGTCCCCTTAGGGCCGGTAGCAATCACGGAAATGGCATTGGTCCGACCGAATGCAACACTGTCAGTCGCCTCCAAAGGATCAACGGCAAGGTCCATCTCTGGTCCTGTGCCGTTGCCGAGCCGCTCGCCCACATAGAGCTCCGGCGCTTCATCTTTTGCGCCCTCGCCAATCACCACCTCGGCATTAAACTCAAGTGAACGAAAACGCTCACGCATCGCGTTAACTGCTGCCCCATCCGCTGCCTTTCCGTCTCCTTTCCCTACCCAATGCGCGGCTTCAATAGCTGCCGCTTCGGTAACGCGTACGAATTCTAATGCGAGATTACGATCCATAATATAATGATTAAATTCTTAACTGATGTTACGCAGGGCTTACCAATGCAAACTGACTTTTCAAGGACTGAAGCTCTTTAAAACTTGCCATTAGTGCCCTCACATACAGCTTCGATTTGAGCGCGAAATGATTGGTAGAGACCTT
>JBFLWV010000061.1:0-10738 GCA_040757655.1 Patescibacteria group bacterium
GCGAAGGGAATCGCGATTTTTGAGGGCTCTCATCGTCCAGCGTGAGAATCGCGGCCCGAAAAAATCGTCGTACCTTGAGCGTTCTGCCGTTGATAGGGGAAATGTTTGGGAAAAGGTGAATACTTACCGAGGGTGGCCTTGCGCAGCGGCCTACAATATGCTACATTCTTAATCGCCCTACTATTAGGGCGGCACACTGGGCATATCGATACGAGTGCAACAGTATCGAATGACTCGGTTGCCGCGGCAGAAAGCCCGCCTAAATTTTGCGCATCGTTATACGTCGCAGAACAATTGGTGGGACTCATTACAGGTTGCCGACCTGTCTTTTAACACCATAAGCAAAATTTAGGCGGGTATGCTTACGAAAAAAAGGAAAGACGCCATCATTAAAAAATTCCGTACCCATGAGCACGACACTGGTTCGCCTGAAGTGCAAATTGCCGTCCTCACGGAAGAGATTAAAGAACTCTCCGAACACTTAAAAACTCACCGTCATGATTTTTCTTCGCGGCGGGGGCTGTTGCGAAAGGTGAGTCTCCGAAGAAGGCTCCTCCGTTATCTCCAGCGGGAAAGTGAAACGCGATACGGAGAACTTGTGAAGAAACTTAAGCTAAAAAAACTCCCTCACTTTACAAAAGATGCGACGCTGAAACAGATGGATGATGAGCCGTTCATTGAAACGCCAACAGAGGAAGAAGAGTCGCAGGAAGAAACAAAAGAGTAACACCACCTCCTCCCTCGCAGGGGAGGTCTTCATTGTATCACCACTACGATACTTATTATTCAGCACCTGACCATCAGACACCTTAGACTTATACCTCTTTTCAGGTTCGTTGTATCAGCGTAGATCTGCGTTACTATCAGCGTATATCTGCTTCTACCATAATAGAAGCGGAACAACGCAGATGATGACGCAGAATAACGCGGAGAGGTACAACCTCATTAAATGAGGAGGAAGTCTAATCGCTTGACGGTCAGGGCAAAGAAGGAAACAATATGGATCCAAAAAACTTTACGTTTGAGTGGGGGGGGAGGACCCTGACCATCGAACAAGGGCGCCTCGCCGGACAGGCGCATGGCGCCGTGACAGTGCGCTACGGTGACACCGTGGTGCTCGCCACCGCGGTCATCTCGGAAAAGGAACGGGAAAAAGTGGATTATTTTCCGCTCCTGGTTGATTATGACGAGAAGCTCTATGCAGCCGGGAAAATAAAAGGATCCCGGTTTATTAAACGTGAAGGACGCCCTTCAGACGAGGCCATCCTTACCACACGCCTTGTGGACCGGTCTATCCGGCCTTTATTTGATGAACGAATGCGGCGCGATGTACAGGTATTTCTCACCACGTTATCATTCGATCAGGAAAATGATCCTGATATCCTCTTGTTAAATGCGGCATCCCTCGCGCTCTCGCTCTCGCCTATTCCTTGGGGGGGTCCTCTCGCGGGCGTGCGCGTGGGGAGAATCAAGGGAGAATGGGTATTAAATCCCACCTATAAAGCACGTGAAGAAAGTGAGCTTGATGTGGTCATCGCAGGAACACATGAAAAGATTGTTATGATCGAAGCAGGGGCGCACGTGGTGACGGAAGAGGTGATGGGAGAGGCTATTGAGTTCGGTTGGAAACATTTGCGCAGTCTTTTACGGTTCATGCAGGAGCTCATCGAGACACAAGGCATCACGAAGCAAAATGAATGGATCCCCCACGTGACCGCGGAAGACATAGCACGTCATGCTGCATTAAAAGAAAAAGCGAAACAACTGCTGGAAGGAACCTTTGAAAAATTACTCAACCTCTCTTCCAAGACTGAACGTGCGGCAGAAGAGACAAGCCTGAAACAGAAACTTGATGATGCATTTAAGGCGGATAATGAAGTCACGAAGGAAGAACGTGCGGAGGTAGAAACTATTTTCCATGAGCTCTGGGTGGAAGCAGTCACCGCGCGAGTATTTGGAGAAGGGAAACGGGTGGATGGACGAACCTTTGAACAAATCCGCCCTCTTAATATTGAAGTGGGCTTACTGCCCCGTACGCATGGCTCTGCCCTCTTTACGCGCGGAGAAACGCAGGCGCTCTCCGTGGTCACCCTCGGTTCACCTTCCTCGGAACAGACCCTTGACACCATGGAAGAATCAGGGAAAAAACGTTATATGCACCACTACAACTTTCCCGGATTTTCTGTAGGTGAAGTATCTCCCTTACGGGGGGTATCGAGACGTGAGATCGGACATGGCGCGCTCGCGGAAAAAGCAATCCTACCCGTACTGCCAAAAGACAAAGAAATTTTCCCCTATACGATCCGCGTGGTATCGGACATCATGTCCTCCAACGGATCCTCATCGATGGCGTCCACATGCGGCTCATCCCTTTCCCTCATGGACGCGGGCGTGCCTATCAGCGCGCCAGTCGCGGGCATTGCCATGGGGTTGTGGACCACACCGGATGAATCGCAATACAGGATTCTCACTGATTTGCAAGGCATCGAAGACCATGAGGGCGGCATGGACTTTAAAGTTGCGGGCACCCACCAAGGCATTACCGCGATCCAGCTCGATGTAAAAGTGTCCGGACTTACGCTTCCCATGATCAAAGAAACTCTTCAACAGGCGCGAAAGGGAAGGATGGAGATACTCGAAAAAATGAATGCGGTGATTGCCGCACCCCGGCCAGAAATGTCGCCCTACGCGCCGCGCATCTACACCCTACAGATTAATCCCGATAAGATTCGCGATGTGATCGGCCCGGGCGGAAAGGTCATCAATGAAATCATTGCGAAGACCGGCGTGCAGATCGACATCGAGGATTCAGGACTTATTATGGTCACCGCCCTCTCGAAAGAGAGCGCAGAAAAAGCGCTTGAGTGGATAAAAAACTTAACTCGGGAAGTTCAAGTAGGCGAATTATTCCAGGGTAAAGTTACCCGCATCATGGACTTTGGCGCATTCGTGGAAGTGCTGCCCAAACAGGAGGGATTGGTGCACATCTCGCAACTCGCGCCCTACCGCGTAAATAACGTAACTGATATCGTGAACATCGGCGACACCATCCCGGTGAAAGTGATTGAAATTGACGAAATGGGACGCATCAATCTTTCTCTGAAAGATACAGATTTTAATTTTCCGCCACCTCCGCCAGGAGGATATATGGCGCCGCAGGACAGCGGCTCACGGCACTTAAACCGCGGCAACCGCCCCGGCGCTCATGGCCACGCCGTGCGCCGCTTTGACCGTCGCCGTTAAAACAAGTCCTGACACCATCACCACACAGCGCGCCCGCGCTGTGTTTTTGGTATTGGCTATAGGCAGAAGGAATGGTTGGTATCGTTACAATTTAAATCTGCAATATCGAGTACTGATTTTGTATCATGCGTATTGGTTGTTCAATGTCTGGTATGTTGTAAATTTGATTGTAATGGTACTATGAAAGGGAGCAACGATCACCCCATCACCTTATCAAGTATCATTCACTCGCGATCGCGAGTCTATGATTCCCAAGACAATAGGTCTTACCACACGAAACATCGTAAGTGCACTCATTGAACACAAGGGAAAATATTGCTAGGCCGCAAAAAGCCGGGAGTGGGTCCTTACCCCCATACGTGGCATCTGCCGGGAGGAGGGATTGAAGAGGCCATCCAAAAAACTACTCATGAAATGAGGAATGCTATGATATAGTGAATAAAGACCTATGCAGCATATATTGTCGGCAGACCAATTTAATAGAGGAAGGTTGGATGAGCTCCTGAAGCGCGCAGAAGCCATGGAGCGGCTTGTAGAAAGTGGGGGAAGTAATGAGTTGAAAGGAAAAATATTGGCGACGCTTTTTTTTGAGCCTTCCACGCGCACCCGATTGTCGTTTGAGACTGCGATGCTCCGGCTTGGAGGGCAGGTTATCTCAATGGAAAATGCCACTGCCTCTGGGTCAGCGGTAAAGGGAGAAACGCTGGAAGACACGATCTGTGTGGTAAGCAGCTTTGCTGATGGTATCGTCCTTCGGCATCCTGAAATTGGTGCTGCAGAACGCGCAGCGCTGGTATCTGCGGTCCCCCTCATTAATGCTGGTGATGGAGCAGGGGAACACCCCACCCAGTCGCTCCTCGATCTCTTCACCATACAAAAAGAGCTGGGTCATATCGACGGCATCCACATCGCTTTCGCAGGCGATTTGAAATTCGGCCGCACCGTGCGCTCGCTCGCGCGATTCTTGACCAATTACGAGAACGTAAAAATGACCTTCGTGTCCCCCTTAACCCTGAAATTAGGTGATGATGTCAAACACTTCCTTAAAGAAAAAGAAATTCACCTAAATGAGATGAATGCACTTGAAGACGCGCTACCTGAAGTTGACGTGCTCTACATGACCCGTGTGCAGCGCGAACGGTTCGAAGACAAAGATGAGTATGAGCGCGTGAAAGACAGTTATATTTTAACGCTCGATGCGGTGAGAAAAATGAAAACAAGTGCGCGCGTCCTCCATCCCCTGCCGCGCGTGAATGAGATCTCGCGTGAAGTAGACTCCGATCATCGTGCTGCTTATTTCCGACAGACAAGAAACGGACTCTTTATAAGAATGGCGATATTAGATATACTTCTGAAATAGCGCCAACTAACATAATTCAAAACATATGGATACTATTACTTCATCTCCTCTCAAAGCAACGCCCCGTGACGTATTTCTCCATCTTTTAAGTATCGGCACATTGTATGCGAGCGCGGTATGTCTCATCGCGCTCCTTTTCCAGTATGTGAACTATTTCTTTCCTGATCCGCTGCAATATTATGAGAGCGTCTTTCAAGTATTGCGCCGCACGATTGCCACCGTGATCGTAGTATTCCCGGTGTATGTCGCAACCGCATGGTATTTCCAGAAAGAGTCGCTGAAAGATCCGGGGCGCCGTGATATCAAAATCCGCAAATGGTTTGTGTATCTTACCCTTTTCATCTCCGCAGTGACGGTCATTGTGGACTTGGTGATATTAGTCCACCGCTTTCTAGGAGGAGAGCTCACTCCCCGCTTTGGACTCAAAATCCTTGCAGTGCTCCTCGTCGCTACAGGACTTTTCTGGTACTACCTCTGGGATCTCAAACGGCCTGTAGGCGCGCTCACGAAGGGGATGAAAACTATCCTCCGCGGCATGATCATGGTCATAGGCGCCGTAATCGTCGGAGGATTCTTCCTTGTCGGTTCGCCACAGAAACAGCGGTTAATACGATTTGACACACAGCGGGTGAGCGACCTGCAGACGATACAAAATGAAGTGATTACCTATTGGCAGCAAAAAGGCTCCCTTCCCCAAACGCTTGAAGAGCTCAATAATGACATCAGCGGCTATCGCACTCCCCTTGATCCGGAAACAAACGTCGCGTACGAATATCATCTCAAAGACACGCTCACCTTTGAATTATGCGCAACCTTTAAGACAACCGGGGATGAGGAAGATGCCCGGCGCAGCACAAAACCCATGCCATACGGCAGCACTCCACAAAACTGGAATTGGGCGCATGGGATCGGCCGCGCGTGCTTTACCCGCACCATTGATCCAGAAATCTACCGGATCAAACAGGAGGGATTCATCCGTCCCGTACCGCTCACTTCACCTCCTCCCCTCACTATTCCGGACTAACCACCCACTACCCCATGTCAACCATTGTGAACGTGATCTATATCCTCCTCTTCTTGGGGATGATCGTGCTCCCCCATTTTATCGTTGATGACATCCTGTTCATCCCGCAGGCATACGCACAATCACTCGGATCGCTCATCCTTATAAGCATCGGCCTGCTCTTGTACTATCTCCACCAATGGGATGTGCGGAGAATGGAAAAAAGCTGGAAGTATCAACGGAAAAGCTCAATGATGCCTATACCTACCTTGGCACGGTCAACCGCCGGCTGCCGCTCTTGGAGGGCGTGACGACCGAACAGGACATGTGCGCGAGCCGCAGGATTGCTATGTGCTACATACCTCTGATGCTACCACGACAACTCCTTGTTTTTTAATATTCCCAAAAACGCATAAGACAATCAACGAGGTGCTCTCTGTCATACAAGGCGCAACTTTTCTATAAATATTATTACCCCTCTCCTGCACATTAAAGTACTCTCATACAATGCATGACAAGAAAACTGATTCAGTAAATAAGAAACCGTCCTTTTTAGGACGGTTTCTTGACATACATAGGGTGTTGTTACTGACTTACGGTCGCATTGAGATTAATTGAGGCAGCTGACTCGGTGATTTCGTGCCCCAAAGGAATCGCAGCAAGCTCTTCCTGCGTCACCTCGGTGGTTGCCTTAAGATTCAGACGGTTCTTAAGCGCAGCCACCTCGCTCACGATTCTATGCTTCACGCCCTTTGCATCAATAATGTAAATATCAGGACTCCCAATTGCTTTTATCAAACGCTGTCTTACAGTAAGCTTGCGTTGAAGATTCAAGCGCTTGATGATTTGCTCCGTGGTCAGCCGCTTCTGTGTGGTATCAATATTCACATCCTCCGAGAAAACAGTCGCATCAGTGACTGCAGTGTCTTCGGGTATGCTCATAAGTTCAGTTTCCGAGATAGTCTCTACGTCGCGGAACTCCCACCCGAAACGATGGAAGACACCTTCCGCAATAATGACGCGGCGCCTCCCATCAGGAGTGACCAAATACACCGCAGTACTATGTGCCGCTTTCACAAGCCGGTATCTCCAAGGCGCTTTTACGAAGTCTGCGGGATTCAGATTGTCCACCGAGGTGATGGGTCCGTCAGTGGGGAATGCATCAAGCCTCCCTTTTGCCACCAACTTAATCAAATAATTCGCATGAAACTTAGTGAAAAATGCAAGCGTCTGAATTTCTCTTTTATGGTGTTTACCATCCGATTGCTTACGCGTAATCGCATAGATAGAGGGAGAATCCACCTCGCGATACACCACCCATGTGCGGCGAAGTTTTGCTTGGCGTTCAAGCGGCTGATCACCGTCCTGAATAATCACATCCTCTTCCACCAGGGACGTCGAGGAAGTTGACTGCGCCTGGAGAAGAATGATGGGGGTAATAAAAATCACAACAAGGGCACCGATCAGAGAAGCCCCTATCGTGACTGCGCGACGAGAAAGAAATTTCGACATAATACTATAAATCCCTTAGGGATTTTATTTATAATTATTTTTTCTATCGACTTTATTTCATTATAATATATATTTTGGGATGTTTCAACGCCACCATCGCTCTGCGGTGGTGTATTCGTCCCATGCTTTCACCGCGAGGTCATTCTCTTTCGTTGTGGTAATGGCGCGCAAGTACAATTTAGTTATCTTAAGATCTGTGTGCAGAGGGATATGGTGATCCACCGCCAATCTCCGGATGAGGTACCCATCCATTTTCGCAGACGGAGTTTGACGCCGTTCGGGGATGTTGATCACGCAGTCGACTTTCCGTTTCCCTATCCACTCGCTCACATTCGGGCTTCCTCCCTCGCTCACCTTGCGCAGACGCAGAGCGGCAACACCATTGCTTTCCAAAAAATCCGCAGTATGTTCTGTCGCAGCAAAGAGGAACCCTTGCTGAGAGAGCGCCTGAATATCGGGAAGAAGCGTACCCTTTGCAGTATCAGGGCCAACGGAAAGGAGGAAGGTTTTTTGGGGAAAGTAATTGCCCGCTGCAGCAATCGCCTTTAAGAACGCCTCCTCATATGAATCGCCGAAACACGCAACCTCTCCGGTGGATGTCATCTCCACGGTCGGCATAGGATCAGCCCCTTTGATGCGGCTAAAGGAATATTTCGGTGCTTTCACGGCCACGTAATCGAGGTCAAGGGTGCGGTAATCGCCGCGCACATCCTCTCCGCACATAGCACGGACAGCGAAATCAATAAAATTATAACGGGATACTTTTGACACGAATGGGAATGAACGACTGGCACGCAGATTGCACTCAATCACCTGGATACGGTTGTCTTTGACAAGGAATTGTATATTGAAAGGACCGGTGATCGCTAGCTCCTTGACGATATGTCGGCACACTGACTTAATTCTGCGCGTCGTTTCAAGGAACAACCGCTGGGGAGGATACACGACCGTCGCGTCGCCAGAATGCACCCCCGCATGTTCCACATGCTCGGTGAGGGCATAGAGAATAAGTTCCCCTTTTTGCGCCACGCCATCGATCTCTACCTCCTTGGCACCCTCAATAAATTTTGAAATAACCACAGGATGGTCTGGTGTTACCGTAGAGGCGGCAGAGAGATATCGATCGAGCTCTTCTTCGTCCTCTGCAATATTCATAGCCGATCCAGAAAGCACGTACGAGGGGCGCACGAGCACGGGGAATCCCGCCTCTTTAGCGAATGCGCATGCATCGCGTAGAGTGGTGAGCTCCTTCCACGCAGGCTGGTCGATATGAAGCCGGTCAAGGAGCGCGGAAAACTTATAGCGATCCTCTGCACGGTCAATATTCTTCGCCGACGTGCCCAACAATGGTATACCGGCGCGCGCAAGAGGAATTGCCAGGTTATTGGGAACCTGTCCTCCCATGGAAACGACCACTCCTTTTGGACACTCAAATTCACAAATATCAAGAACCCGCTCAAGGGTAAGCTCTTCGAAGTAGAGGCGATCCGACATGTCATAGTCCGTAGAAACAGTTTCAGGATTTGAATTTACCATGACCGTGCGAACCTTTCTTTTCCGTAATGTTTTGGCGGTGTTCACACCACACCAGTCAAATTCAACGGAAGAACCAATGCGGTAAGGACCAGAACCAAGCACGATCATGGGATTCCGTTCCCGCACCACGTCATGGGTGTTCCCCTGATAGGTACAGTAGAGATAGTTCGTCTTCGCGGGAAATTCTCCCGCGGTGGTATCAATTTGTTTGACGATCGGAGTGATGCCTTGTTTCTCCCTCAATCTGCGGACGCGACGCTCGGTGCTGGCGCAGGCGTCCGCAATACAGGCATCCGAAAAACCGAACTGTTTCAACATCCGCAAGATTGACGAATTACGTTGTATCCATTTCCATCCTCCCGCGCGCAGGGACGTATATGCGTGTGTAAGACTCTTCATCTGTGAGAGAAACCACGGATCAATGCCGCTCATACGGGCGATGCGAGATAATGCCACACCATGCTCCAAGGCAAATATAAGAGCGAACAAACGCGTGGGGGTCGGCGTACGAATATCATGAAGCGCCGTGGTAAGGTCATGATATCCATTATGCAGAAAGAGCTCCTTCCCCAATCCCAGCATGCGCACTGCCTTCTGGAGTGCTTCGGGAAAGCTGCGCCCCAACGCCATCACCTCACCCACGCTCTTCATCTCTGAACCAATAGTGAGTTCAGCAGCGCGGAATTTCATGAGGTCCCACCGGGGGATCTTCACCGCGAGATAATCAAGCGCAGGTTCAAAAAAACTCCCGGTCGCGCGCGTAACCGCGTTGGGAATCTCATATAAGGGGTGCCTCAGTGCTACTTTCGTAGCCACGTACGCAAGAGGGTAGCCGGTCGCTTTCGAGGCAAGCGCGGAAGAACGGGAAAGGCGGGCGTTCACCTCAATGATGCGGATACGTGGTTTGACGTCTTTCTTCTTTACACGAGGACGCGGCTCCACTGCAAACTGAATATTGCACTCGCCCACGATATTCAAATGATGCGCCACTCGGAGTGCCTGGGTGCGTAATTGATGATACTCTTCATTGGAGAGTGTCTGTGATGGAGCAACCACAATGCTCTCGCCGGTGTGGATACCCATAGGATCCATGTTCTCCATATTGCACACGGTCACCGCATTACCAAAAGAATCCCTTATAATCTCATACTCTATTTCTTTCCACCCTCCAAGATATTCTTCCACCAGCGCTTCTCCTCCCTGCGTCAACGCAGCATGTAATAATTCCCTCAATTCATGGGGATTGCACGCATACCCTGACCCCAATCCTCCTAATGCAAAACCAACTCTCACCATGACGGGATACGAGATGCGTTTCGCAAAACGGAGACCTTCCTCCACTGTTTTTATCGTGGCACCATGGGGGGCGGGGACTCCAATCTCCTTAAGTCGTGCAGTGAATGCCGCCCTGTCTTCAGTGTCATGAATAGTTTTCAACGAGGTACCAAGGACGCGGACGTGATAACGTCTTAACATACCGCGGCGTGCGAGCTCTAATCCAAGATTGAGTGCGGACTGACCACCCACATTTAACAAAATAGCATCTGGGCGTTCCCGTACGATTATACGAGAAGCAAAATGACTGTTCAGGGGAAGAAAATATACCCGGTCAGCAAAGTCCGCATCAGTCTGAACGGTGGCGATGTTGGGATTTAAGAGAATGGTTTTTATGCCTTCTTCTTTGAGTGCCTTGATTGCCTGCGAACCGGAATAATCAAACTCACCGGCTTGACCGATCTTCAAACCACCAGAACCGATTATTAAAACTTTTTTTGGTAACAAGAATTGTTTCATACGAGGCGCTGCTTATCTCAAAACTCAAATGTCAGAACTCGAAACCATATCTTAGATCTCAAAGCTTTACGATTTGAGTTATGGATTTGAGTTTTGCGTTTTGAGATTTGAGTTCGGCGATAGAGAGAAGCAGAGACGATCAAATTTATACTCATCGTAGTTGTTTAATAACTGATGTTACGCAGGGCTTACCAATGCAAACTGACTTTTCAAGGACTGAAGCTCTTTAAAACTTGCCATTAGTGCCCTCACATACAGCTTCGATTTGAGCGCGAAATGATTGGTAGAGA
>JBFLWV010000062.1:0-21237 GCA_040757655.1 Patescibacteria group bacterium
ACCAAGGTCTCTACCAATCATTTCGCGCTCAAATCGAAGCTGTATGTGAGGGCACTAATGGCAAGTTTTAAAGAGCTTCAGTCCTTGAAAAGTCAGTTTGCATTGGTAAGCCCTGCGTAACATCAGTCACTCAGCAAAGTATCAACATTCTCTGCATTGAATTCAATATCTAAATGTTGTTCTCTATGCATATATTTCCCAATTAAATGTCACGCGGGCGAGAGCCCGGGTGGCACTATATAATAAAGTGCAATGATATTAAACAAGAATTCTCTCCCCTTATTCAGCCCGCTCCTCATCGGACGACTCCAGATGAGCCTCAATCGCTTGTAAATATCCTGGCAATTCCGTTAATAATTGATTTGCTTCCTCAATGGGCATACGACATCTCCCTGACAAACCTTTGCACCGCTTCTTTCTCCTGCTGCAGGTAGGAGCGATAATCTTCATAGCGATGAAAGGCTCTCAAGCGAAACTCTGCCACTGCCCGCGCATCACCATACAGCACTTGGAAATTATCGCTTATATGCTTTAAGAAAAGCGGATCTGCTCCTTGGATAAATGAAAGATCAATCCTTCCGAACTCGACCCCAAGGGCTTTGCTTAATGCTTCAACTAATTTGCTGTAAACATTACTCTTCCCCCGTGACAACACCGCAATATCAAGATCACTTTTCACATGCGTGAATCCTTTCACTGCTGAACCAAATAACAACACAAGCTCAAGATTATATTTCTTGGCTACTGCGGCAATCTCTTCCCTTTGTTTCTCGGCCAATACCATACCACAATTCCACGAATCTATTACTACAAATATATATCCTTAATCACACCTCTACTCTACTGCTTTTTAGCTGCAGTTGCAATATGTTATCCGGTACCTGCTCACTGAATAACAACCAAGAAGCGAGGGAATGCCAGCGCGCGGAGGTGGAAAGGCGTATCAAGCTGCTAGATCGCGACGCCGAGCACGGTGGCGTTCCCGAGCGTATTGCCGTGATGGAGATGGTCAGTGAACAATTACGTTATCCGCGTGTATCTGCGTTTATCCGCGTCTATGAACATCCTGAAGTATCACCGCAGTTGAGGCATTTGTAACATGAAGCGTTCCTGACCATGAGAGAGCCGCAGGTGGCGCAGAGGGGCGCGTCCATCTGGTTCTGGATCATGCTGGTGAGCGACACGGCAAAATTTTCTTCAAGCGTAACCTGCTCCTGCAGCGCTGGCGCAGCCTTCGTACGTAAGGTATCAGGTAATGCGCTCTGGAGAATGGTGGATGCTTGAACTACACCATTATCATGTTCATTCCCATTCCCATTTTTTACCTGCAAGGGAAGTACTGCTGGCGTGTCACCATTTACCTGATCTTCAAGGGTTTGGAGTCCCAGAGACATGAGATCCTCGGGTGAGAGGAATTGGAACGCCATCCAGCGGAAAATGTAGTCCACAATGGACTTGGCAATGCGGACGCGGTCATTGCTGGTATAGCCAGATGGCTCAAACCGCACATGGGCAAATTTTTTCACTAAGAATTTCAAAGGAACGCCGTACTGCAACGCAAAGGAAATAGCAACCGCAAATGAATCGAGAAGCCCTGACAGGGTAGATCCCTCCTTATTCATAGTAATGAACATCTCGCCCGGCATGCCGTCCTCATAAAGCCCTACGGTGAGGTATCCTTCATGCCCGCCAATGGTAAATTTATGCGTGACCGCATTGCGAATGTCTGGCAGCTTCTTGCGTAATGGGCGCTCGATTACTTTTGTTTCTAAATTTAAGCCTTCTTTCACATCACTTACACCCTCACCGTCGGAAGACCCACTGGGTCTTCTCGACTCCTCTCCCTTATTAGGGAGAGGACTATTGTCACGCGCACTTTCAAACCTTTTCCCAGTTTCTGCTTCTTTCTTAGTCGTGAGGGGTTGGGTTTTTTTGCATCCGTCGCGGTATATGGCGATCGCTTTTAAGCCCAAACGCCACGCTTCCATATATACCTGCGTGATATCATCAGGAGTTGCCTCTTCAGGCATGTTCACGGTCTTTGAAATGGCGCCGGAAATAAATGGCTGCACAGCTGCCATCATGCGCACATGACCCATATAGGAAATGGAGCGCACCCCTTGCTGCGGTTTGAAGGCGCAATCAAAAATAGGAAGATGATCCTCCTGAAGGTGCGGGGCGCCTTCAATCGTATCATGAGCTTCGATATACTCCATGATCTCCTGTATCTGGTCTGCCCTGTATCCGAGGCGATGGAGCGCTTCCGGGACTGAATTATTCACGAGCTTCATCATGCCGCCGCCCACCAGCCACTTATAGCGCACGAGCGCAATTTCCGGCTCAATGCCGGTCGTATCGCAATCCATGAGGAACGAGATGGTGCCAGTGGGCGCGAGTACTGAAATTTGCGCATTCCTGAAACCACTTTTGTATCCCTGCTCATACGCTTCATCCCATGCAATACGGGCTGCTGCCATGAGGTCTTCCGGAACCCCTTCCTCGCGGATTTCCCATGCCGCGGTGCGGTGCATATTAATGATAGTAAGGAATGGATCGCGATTATCATTAAAATAGACAAAAGGCCCCAGCTCCCCCGCGATACGGGCTGACTGGCGGTATGCGCTACCTGATAAAAGCGCGGTGACTGCCGCGGCATAATTTCTCCCCTCCTCAGAGTCATACGGCACGCCGCGGGTCATGAGGAGCGCTCCTAAATTCGAATACCCTATACCAAGGGGGCGGTAATCGTGAGAATTTTGGGTAATCGCGGGCGTAGGATAGCCGGAATTACCCACAATAATCTCCATCGCAGTGATGAGCACGTCTACCCCATGCGTAAATGCCTCTACATCAAATTCCCCGTCTTCCCCGCGGAACTTCATGAGGTTCAGAGAGGCAAGATTGCACGCTGAATCATCTAAAAACATATATTCAGAACATGGGTTTGATGCGTTTATCCTTCCGGTGCGCGGACAGGGATTCCACCGGTTGATCGTTGTGTCGAATTGCATGCCAGGGTCGCCGCACTGCCAGGCTGCCTGGGCAATTTCTCCCATCACCTCCCTCGCTGGCTTTGTCCACGCCACAGAGCCATCGGTGATATTGTGCGTCTGCCATTCTTTCCCTTCTGCAACCGCTTGCATAAACGCATCAGTCGCGCGCACTGAATTATTGGCATTCTGGAACTGAATCGAGTGCCACGCAGAACCATTCAGTGACATATCATACCCATGCTCACCCAAAATCCACGCTTTTTTCTCCTCAATCGCCTTGGAGCGGATGAATTCCAGTATATCAGGGTGGTCAGCGTTCAAAATCACCATTTTTGCCGCCCGTCTTGTGGTGCCGCCTGATTTGATGGCGCCGGCTGAAGCATCTGCCCCCCGCATGAAGGAAACCGGTCCCGAGGCAATCCCCCCTCCGGTGAGCGCTTCTTTTGACGACCGCAAAGGGCTAAGGTTAATGCCAGATCCTGACCCGCCTTTGAAAATCATCCCTTCCTGTCGTATCCACTCGAGAATAGAATCCATGGAATCTTTAATGGAGAGAATAAAACAGGCAGAAGATTGCGGGTTTTCCGTTATTCCTACATTAAACCACACCGGGCTGTTGAACGCACAACGCTGGGTGATGAGCATAAAGGTGAGTTCGTCCTCAAACGTTCGCGCATCTGCCTCTGTGGCAAAATACCCCCCCTTCCTTCCCCATTCTGCCATGGTGCGAGCGACGCGCGTCACCATCTGCTTAACGCTTATTTCACGCTCTGGCGACCCCACCTTCCCTCGAAAATACTTTTGCGCGACTATATTAGTGGCGGTTTGCGACCAATGTTGAGGCACTTCCACATCATGTTGCTCAAATATGACCTCCCCTTTTTCATTGGTTATCCTTGCGGTTCTTTTCTCCCACACCACATCTTCAAACGGATGAATCCCTTCCTTGGTCCAGTGCCGTCTGATGGTCATGCCGGGGACGTTAACCTGGGGAGCCTTTGCAGTTTTTACGCGTTCCAGCGGGATATGGGTCATATCCTCATTTTCCCCGTTCCCAGGTACATCCCTCCTCATGGTGGGGTGAGGAGGCTCTTGGGTGATCGTACGACTACGAAGCGTAGCAGCAATAAGCGTGGGTTCGGACATAGATGAAAAAAGTAACTACCGAATATAACTTTAGAAGCAAGGGGATTGCGATTTTTGAGGGCTCTGGCGCATCAAGCTGTTAGATCGCGGCCCGAAAAAATCGTCGATCCCCGAGCGTATTATCGGGATAGAGATGGGGTCAGTGCAGATACGAAAGAATTTATTTTTTCCTCTTTCCCTTTACACGCGCGGGGGTTAGGAATTTGCTGATTTCCCGCTGGAAACGGCGCACATCCTCAAATTGGCGGTAGACAGACGCAAACCTGATATATCCTACCTTATCAAACTTCTCAAGATGCCGCATAACCAATTCCCCTACCACAACCGAAGGCAGCTCTCTTTTCTTGGTCTTTTGGATATCCCGCTCGATTGAATTGATAAGTTTATGGAAATCTTCATCAGTATATGAGCGTTTTACTAAAGAATTTCTCACTCCTCTCTCAAGTTTCTTGCGATCATACGGCTCCCGGCGCCCGTCCCGCTTAATAATGGTAAAATCAAGGAGTTCAACCTGTTCGTAGGTGGAAAAACGGTATTTGCACTTTAAACACGAGCGGCGTCTGCGGATAGAAAGCCCGTCTGCCGCCACACGAGAGTCAAGTACCCGAGTATCATGGAAATTGCAGACGGGACAATTCATTCAACATATGCGCTTCGCGCATATCGCAGATCTACGCTGATTCCCGACTAGTCGGGAGCGCGCCTGCGGCGCAATCGCAGATTAACGCGGATAATTTGTCAGCAGAATAATGATAACGAATCCTGAAGATTATGTATACTACTCCTGCCTTACCTTATAGGGATACAAGCTATTGTGTTCAATGCTCTCATTATAGCACTACTGGTTGAGAAAATCAAAATCCCGCATTCGCGGGATTCCTTGTGGAAAACTCTACAAATCAAACTATCTAGACTGCTCAATCTAATTTTTCCTCACTTTTGGATCATGTTTTAAATCAAACAGTTTCTTTCGCGTCGTAACGGCTCGCTTCAGCGCATCATCAATCGTTTCACCTTCCTTGGGTGGGCTTTTTTTGATAATCTCTTGCCCTGCTTCCTCCTCACTTTCAGTCACATCAATTAACCGCTTTTTGAGCTCTTCTGGTAATTCCTTTCCAAACATATGCCTTACGTCATCTTTTTCCTAATAAACGCAGGAATCTCGAGCTCCTCCTCTTCTTTTTGCTTTTGCGCTTCTTCCTCACGGCTCGGTGGAAGGGGATGGCGTTCCTGGAATACGGCCCGGCTCGTAGCGCTGGGAGCGAGAGTCTTTACAAATCCCTGGCTCCTTCCAAGGGGAGATTCCTGCATATGGGTACTTGGCTTCGCGAGTGCAGGACCAAAACCTGTGGCAACAACCGTTACTTTCACCTCATCCTTCATGGTTTCATCAATCACCGCGCCAAAAATGATCTTTGCATTGGGATCCGCTGATGCCGTAATGACGCGAGAAGCCTCTGAAACTTCGTTCATGGAAAGATTGGGGCTTGCCGCAATGGTAAAGAGGATGCCGCGCGCGCCGTCAATGGAAACCTCGAGAAGCGGGGAATCAATTGCCTCTTTTGCCGCATCAACCGCGCGCATCTCTCCCGTTCCCCGCCCAATCCCCATAAGGGCAGTGCCTGCGTCGCGCATGATCGCCCGCACGTCCGCAAAGTCTACATTAATGAGCCCGGGCACGGTAATGATATCAGATATCCCCTGCACTCCTTGCCGGAGCACATCGTCCACGGTCTCAAATGCAGCGAGGAGGGTAGTTTTTTTATCCACGACCTGAAAGATACGATCATTCGGAATAGTGATGATGGTATCCACCTTGCCTATAAGCTCTTCTAAACCGCGTTCCGCAATCGTCCTGCGCTGCGCCCCTTCAAAGGAAAACGGTTTGGTAACAACCGCCACGGTGAGCGCTCCAACCTCACGTGCGAGATCTGCCACGATGGGTGAAGCGCCAGTACCGGTGCCGCCCCCCAAACCGCAGGTAATGAATATCATATCAGCGCCTTTCAGCGCATCATGAATGAGCTCGCTGTCCTCCTCGGCTGACTTTCTGCCAAGTTCTGGATCCATACCCGCACCTAGCCCCCTGGTCACGGTCTGGCCAATATGTATCTTCTTTGCAGCGCCATTGTGATGGAGCGCTTGAGCATCAGTGTTGATCGCGATAAACTCAACGCCCCGAACCTTTGAGGCAACCATCCTATTGACGGCTGCACCGCCGGATCCGCCGATCCCCACTACTTTTATTTTTGCGAACGTCTCAAGAGCAGGTTTCACTTCCATACGCTGGCGCAATGAGGCGCGTAAATGATTTCCCATGGAATACTGATATTTAACGAGAAACTGTGGAAAATGAGATTGCTCTCAGTATACCATCTTCTGTGGATAACACAACCCCCCGCATAATACCCTCCGCCTCGCCCCTCCTGAACAATATTAGTGTTCATTCCTTTCAATCATGGCAATAGCGAGCGGAACCAATGGAGTACCTGACGAGGCACATCCTTAAAGGATGAGATTTGGAGCGCAAAACGACCGCGCCGTGAGCTTTTTGATAGCTCCCATCCCCATCTCACCAAACCGCTTGCAGTGGTGAACGTGGTGTCGTGCACTTTATCAATAGGACTTACCACATTCACCGGGAGCCCTATGGAGCTGGGGAGCCTGCATACCCGTTTTGCCACTTCTGTAAGCCCTGAAAGCTTTGCACCCCCGCCAGTGAGTACCACGCCTGCGGGAAGCATACCGGAACGATTATGCTTTGCCAGCTCCCGGTCTACATGCTCGAATATTTCTTCTGCCCTCGCTTCAATGATATCGCAAATCTGGCGCACAGATACCCGTTCATGTTCGGTATCCGAATACTCGCTCAAATTCACCTCTTCCCGTTTTGACACATTCGATGCGACTCCTTGGCCATACTCAAGCTTTAATTTTTCTGCAACGTCAAGTGAGGTGCGCAATCCGATCGCGACGTCTGACGTCACATGGGATCCTCCGATGGGGATAACCGCCGTAGCGAGCAAATCGCCCTCCTCAAATATTGCCATACTCGTAAGAGAGGAACCGATGTTCACGATTGCCACCCCCAACTCCTTTTGACGCGGGGTGAGCGTCGCTTCAGCCGCCGCAAGGATTGAGAACACGATATCGTCAATATCAATGCCTGCGCGGAACACGGTTTTGGTCACGTTACGGATTTGGCTTGATAAGCCCTGGATGATTTTTGCTTCAACGTCTAAACGTACGCCGACCATGCCCACGGGGTCTTTAATGCTAGATTGTTGGTCTACGGTAAAGAAACGCGGGATGACATGGAGTATCTCCGCATTCGGCGGAGTGGCGACTGCTTGCGCCGCCTCAATAGCACGCTCCACGTCTTCTTCGCGGATCTCACCGTTGGCACGGGATACCGCAATCACTCCATGGGAGGAAGTTGAGGTAACCATGGGTGTTGCAATGCCGACATAAGCGCTCTCCACCGGCACGCCAGACATACGCTCTAACTGCTCAAGGCAGAGGGAAAGCGCCGATACCGCGTCTTCGATACTGATAATCGCGCCCTTGGTGATGCCAACGGAAGGCACCTCTGCCACACCAATGATCGCGCACTGCTGATCTAGTTCTTGGGCGGTGCCCATCACGGCGCGGATAGCGCTGGAGCCGAAGTCGATACCGGTAATGACGTGTTGACGAGCCATACCACGTGATAAATCCTCTAAATTCTAAATCCTAAATGAGCTATTGCCCGCCGAGGATGAGCGGAAGGCCTTCGTTGCCAGCGCCAATGACGATGACTTTTGAATTCGGCGAATTCGCGAGTTTCTCGGTTGCCTCAATTCCTTTCCATTTCAGCAGCTCTGCGCTGATTCCTTTGGCGACAATATTCTGGAAATCAGAAATGCCCTGCGCTTCGATGCGCTTGCGTTCCGCCTCTTGCTTTTCTTTTGTCAAAACGAATTCCATACGCTGACTCTCCTGCTCGGCACGCAGCTTCTCCTCAATCGATTCAGTAAGGCGCGCGGGCAAACCCACCTTCCGCAAGGGCGTTGATTCGACCGTAATGCCGCGCGGGGCAACAATATCTTGCAACTGCTGGGTGATATGCACGGCAAGCTCCTCTCGTACCGAGGTATAGAGCGCTTTGGCATCGTACGCTGCGGTCACGCCACGACTCACTGAACGGAATTGCGGCTCAAGGATGATCGCCGCGTAGTCCGGCCCCACGTTTTTATACACGTCGGTCGCTTTCTCCGGATTCAAATGATACAAGACGCTGATTTCCAATTGCACAGTGAGGCCTTCTTTTGACGGCACGTCCATGAGCTCCTTGATCTCTTGGGTCTTCACTGACATCTTCACGATCCTCGCCATTGGATTCACGGGAAAATTGATGCCTGCATGAAGGACGCGCTGCGACACATTCCCAAAAAAATCAACAATGCCCACATGCCCCGCGGGGATGACCGCAATAAATGACAAGAGGAGCAAGAAAACGCCGAGCGCAAGGATTGCGATTTTTACCATACGCGCGAATTTCATGAGAGGGTAAAACGTGGCGATTCCCTGTTGCGGACTATTTTTAAGAAACGATAATGCCGCGCCTGCGATGAGTAAAATGAGTGCGAACCAAAACATAGACGTATTGGATAATTATAACTCTCATGACTTCAGTATACACGATTTACCGCGCTTTCACACCATTGTGGATAAATTAAGCCCTTCGAGCACAATCAAATTGTAGCGTGGCTGCTTGCGTGCCCCGTAGTGAAGCGTAGCTTCTACTATCGGGGTCTGCCACCCAAGTCGGAGACAATCCCGTCATTCGACGGGACAAGCTCCGACGCTACAACTTAATGGAATTCCGATACGATACCTCATTCCAACTCCCCCACCCCTATCTGTCGCAAGTCGTTATTCGTGATCCCATCGCTCAAATAGCGCATGATTTGATAGGCAAGGTTGCCATCTTTCAGATAATACCGCTGACCGTCATGGATATACCACGCCTGCCCGCGATTTTCCACCTGCAGGACAATGCGGCCGTTTAAGCGATTGGCAAGGTTTGTATTAAGCGCGAGACGGCCTGCACCCACTGGGTTAAATACATTCTTGATCTCTTCACTATCATTAAATCCGTCACCATCGGTGTCAGACTTACTACTATCCGTACCAATCGCCTCTTCCAGGCGGTCATCAAGCCCATCATCGTCAGAATCGACTTTGTCCGCGCGCTCTTCAAGCCCCACAGGGATTTTTTGTAAGTTCGCGTCGGAAATGCCAAGGCCAAACGCCTGTAAGGCGCGGTACGCACTCTCGCCGTCCTTGAGATAGAAACGCTGTGCAGTGACCGGGTCCACATACCACGCTTCACCGTTCTCTTCCACCTGCAGGAGGATGCGCCCTTTGAGGCGGCGCGCCAGGGCGGTGTTAATCTTCTGCGTCAGGCGCTTTTCGGCTTCCACGACCTGCCGCTCAAGCTCTGTGATTCGGAGTTCCAATTTTTTGATGCGCTCACGCAGTTGTTCCTCTTCTGTACTTGGAAAGGGGAAGGGAACCGCCACAGTCCTTTCTGCAATGACAGTTTTTGCAAGCGTGTTATTGCTCTCATCTGATTCGTCATAGACGTTATTGGAATCAACGTTGCTCATCAGGTTATAGACACCAGTGGTATTGGCTACCATTGGTTCAGGTGCAACAAGCTCCCGCACTGCGCCAGTTTCTAATATTTCTCCTGCGCCATTATTGGCATAATACTTCTGGTTAGTTGCGGTGTCTGTAGTTTCAATGGTGAGTGTTTTGGCCTCTGCTTTCCCTCCGATATTTCTGAATTTCACAGAGGCGTAGTATTTATCATCAGTACTGTTTTTCACCAATGTAATGTTCTGCACGATAAAATCGGGTTTGGTGTCAGCTGAAATGATACGACACGCCCACTCGCTGCACCCATGGGGGCACGCGTACACTTCGGATCCGCAAATGCCGCGGCCGTCATCATAGGTGCTCGGGAAAAATTCCAACAAATTGGTATCACCCAGACACTTATCTTCTTCCGCTTTGTAATTGTTCATCTCGCTGCGGCACACGCCTTTCTGGTAATAATCCTTGCCGCCATCTGTGTCAGTAACTACCGGGACTGGCTGTACGGTTTTTCTATAGATTTCAAAACTGCCATCATTATAATTCCTGTCATAGCGCAAAGGCCCTTCAAAGGTGAATCTCCAATGCACAGGATCAACAGTTTCTACTTTGAAATTGAGAGGATCGCTGGAATAGACCGGACCATAAAATGTGTTCCACCAAGAGGATTTGAGGCTTAAGAGGAGATTGTCTCCTTTTTGAAATACTCCGAGACTCGCTGGTGCGTCTAACGTTGGATAATAGCCATAATATTGTGCGATCTTTTTCTCAATTGGCGAGACAAGGCTAATGGTTGTATTTTCAGCTGCATTATACCAGTTCATCTTAAAGTAATACTCACCCGCGACCGGGATAGTGATCCCCTCGTTCTTCATGATACAGGCGTTCTCGCTGCAGCCGAACGCACATTCAAACTCTCCGCCCTTTGCCTTATCGCAACGCTGTGTACTCTTATTGCAATAATATTCCGTGAGGCACTTATTCGTCCTACCGCTTGCGTCCACGGCGACGCAGGTATCCTCATGCACGCCAAGCGCGTCCGTGCACACGCCTTTGGTGTGGTAATTTGCTCCGCCGTCAGAATCGGTGCACGGGATGATCGTTCCTGTGGCGACCGTAATGGTTTTGCTGAGTGAATTATTCGTGATGTCAGTTTCATGCAGTGGTGGATAGGTTTCATTCTCATACACTCTCTCCTTGTCAGTGTCCGGGATCAGGATCGTATAGGAGAACGCGCCCGTACCCGCAAACTTAGTGTGAAAACTTCTCGTGATTATTCCCCCTGCTACCACGTCTCTTTCCTCTTTGTAACCACTGACAATGTCAGAGGTGATCTCACTGTCGCGGTTGTGCGCAACCGTCACCCAGAATCTATCAGTTACCGTCTTCTGTCCGACGTTTTTAATCGTGATGGTCATGATGACGTCTTGGTTCACTAAAGGATTGGTGGGTGACCAAGATAAACCACTGACGGTTAAATCAGGTTTATGGAGGTTATTATCTGAAATTTCAATGGTCTTCGTTAGCGAGTTATTACTCTCATCCGATTCAACAAACGTGTGGAATAGGTCAACGATAGCCTGCAACCGATAGCGATTACTGTCTTTAGGAACTAAAGCGCTCGACATCTCCAAGCGATACTTCCACCCATGTTCGAAATTACCTCCGCCGACACTCTGCCGATAGTTTTGATTCGTATCTAAGTCTATCACCTCCACATCGAGCATCTTTGCGTCGGCGGTTCCGCCAATATTCTCAATATCAACTGCGGCGTAGGAATGCCCGTCAGTCGCGTTTTTAACCACAACGATTTCACGAATCGTAAAATCAGGCAAGTCAGAACTCACTTTGAGCGTCTTGAAACTATATGAAACCGATTCCGTGTTGTTGACGCCGGTATTGTCACCCACAGCGGTCACGCGATAATAATAGGTGGTATCTGGTAAAAGCGTGGAGAGGGTGATGGCATGGTTCGTGTTTGCCGCATTGTTATAGGCAATAAAATTGCGCCCATCTGGTGTATCGCTCATGCCATACCCAACCCTTGAAGGAACGGCCCTGTCGGTACTGAATGTAATCAACGCGGAGTTTGAAGTAATTTCCGTAGCTTGGATATTGGTGATTATCGGCTTTGCATCAGAAGGATCGATGAGACTTTCTGCGCGAATGCTGGCACTAGATATGAACACTGACAAACCAGAAACGAGGATGAATCCTCCTATAATGAAAAATAACTTGTGTCGAATGAGTTGCATATCATTCATTTGAGTTAATAAGTAAGATTGCGAAACACTTGCTATTTTATTTTTTACCACGATAATGTAGACCTGATGTGTGGTAAAAAAATAATTATTCCCATGACAGCCGCCACGAGCGAAGCAATGAACACCGCGGCAGCCATCAAGTCCTTGATTTCTCGCACGTAACGATGCATCTTGGGCTCCACTAAATCCGCAATTCGCTCAAACACCGTATTAAGAATTTCCAATACCAGCACCACCATCACCACGAGCAATATAGCGACACCTTCCCATGGCTTCACGCGGAACGCGACGACAAGAAGGAGCGCGACGCCTGCCGCAAGGAGCAGCACCTTAAACGTATTCTCATGCGCCGCGAGCTTTATGCCTTCAAAAGCATAACGGAAACTTTGCTTCAATTGCCCCACGTGGAACATAACTCTATAGAATCTACCCTATTACTCAAAGCTCAAATCTTAAAACTCAAAACCATAACGCAAAACCAAAAAGCTTTAAGATCTGAGATATGGATTTGAGATTTGAGTTCTGACATTTGAGTTATTTTATATTTTGTACCTCGATCATCTTGAATTGAGGTTATAGCTCCTCAAGATATTCAGCTCCTTTCTTTCCATTTCCCTCCTCTCTCTCACCGTCCCATGGTCATATCCCGCCAGATGCAGGCATGCATGCGCGATGACGCGTTTCAGCTCCTGTAGGAATGGTATGCTGATTTTTTGCGCGCGTACGCGGATATAAGGCACATCAAGAATAATTTCACCAATCCCCACGTCTCTCTTTGTCGGCCTCAAAAGACAGAAGCTTAACGCGTCCGTCGTCCCCTTGCGATGCAGATACAACCGATTGAGTTCGCTCATGCGTTGGCGAGTCACTGCAGCGATGCTGATGTCCCATGCAGAGGAGGGCATTTCCTTTTTCATGATGCGCCTCACGAGGGGAGTAATCTGGCGCGTATGTGGAGAGGGTATCCGTGTAAAGCTTACCGTTATTCTTCCCCTGACGTTTGAAACGGCCATACGGTGCATGAGAAAACTCGTAGCGTCGGAGTTTATCTCCGACCAATGTGTGTTATTCATCCGTAGGAAATTCCGGCTCTTGATACGTGCGGAAGCTCTGAACAACCATGCGATAGGTGGTTTGGAAATTTACCTCTTCGCGGATGCCAGGATTATAAGAGATAACATACAGATAGCCGCCATCAATAAAATATGCGGCAAGTCCATCGGGGCTCACGATCCCGGTGAGCGTTTCTGTGCGGACATCTTTGAGGTCCTCCTTCTTCACCGAAGGATACTGGCTCACATACCATTCACGCGCAGTCGCATATCCTTCAAAATTCTCCTGCGCCATCACGCCAATAAATTCTCCCGTGGCAGAGTTAAAGAGCACCTGCAGCGCGCTCGTGGGGTCAAGTAATCTATTTTCCCAACTTGAAGGCACGAGGAGTGTATACTTCAACTGTGGATTAAGATAGCTTCTTACCTGCGGTGATTGTGCAAGTCTGCTCCCCCCTCCCTTGCCGGGATCATACAATAAGAGAAGCTCATCCCCGTCAAGGAAACTATCCATATCTGAATCAGGTTTACCTGCGTCAGTACCCCATAAGGCCTCTTCAACATTCGTGAGCTTATCATTATCTGAATCCTCACTGGGAGGGATCACTTGGAAGTTGGGTGCGGGGAGTAATGACGTGGGCGGTTCTGGTTGTGGGGGGGGAGTTTGGGGGGGAGTTGGAGAAATGGGAAGCGTCGTAGTCGCAACAAGTGGGGAAGTCGTGGCGACAGGAATCGGGAGCGGTGGAGTCTCATTCTGACGAAGAGGCGTGGAGGTGGAGGGAGAGGTGGGTGGAGGAGTGGAGAAGGGTCTGCTCTCCGGCACGGTCCCTTCCCGCGGCAGTGTTGATGACGTAGGAACGGATGGTGGGGTAATAGTCTTTAGAAAAAGCCACGCGGCAAGCCCCATACCTCCCCCCAGCACGACAATAATTCCTCCCCCTACAAGAAGACGTTTCTTGAGCCAGTGAGCCTGACTCTTCACCACGAGAAATTTCTCTGGCATGATATGGATATCCATTTGCCCCATTTCTGGAGACACGAGCGTATTGTCCTCCGGAGGTAGAGGAATGGTATGTGATAGTGAAGATGATTTATGAAAAAACGGAAAATCCATGTTAATTATCTGCGTTGATCTGCGATAAAGGCAAGCGTGACGATCTGCGTTTATCTGCGGTTAGGCCGAACCACTAGTGAGGCCTCATCAGAGTTTAATCTCGTTCAACTTCCCTTCGCCATTGGGATTATAACCGTTCTTAACCTCCTGCCCGTCGTTGAACCCATCGCCGTCCGTATCGGCACGCAGGGGATTTGTCTTAAAGGTCTTCACCTCTTCATAATCAAACAACCCGTCAAAATCAGTATCAACATTCGTGGGGCTTGTGCCAAGGCTTGCTTCCTCCCTGTCGGTGAGCCCATCGTGATCGCCATCTTGGGGTTGTGCCACCGGAGGGGGTTGCGGTGCTGGCGAGGGGGTGGGTGAAGGTTGCGCGGCAGGGACGTTCGGCGTGGTCGGTTGCGCAGGGGGAGGAGTTGTCTCTTGAGGCGCTTGCGCGGTATCTGACTTGTAAAACTTCAGGTACGCCCACGCACCTCCCACAGCAAGGGCAACAATCAATACCACTGCGAGTATAAAGATGGTGCGTTTGCCCTTTGTGGTTCCTGCCTCTAGTATTGGTGGCGCGGTAGTGGCAGGTGAAAGCGGAAAAATCTCTTCAGAAGGAGGCGCAACTCCTCTCTTCCCTTGTTCGGGTTTTGATGGAGCAGCGGGAGCCGGGGCAGTGGCCGCAAAAATGTCTTCTACGGTGCCGGGTTTTGGTTCGTCGAACATAAGATACAATTTAGTGGTATATAACCGCGTTTATCTGCGTAACTATCCGCGTTTATTTGCTTCTAAAACCTATAGAAGCGGAATGACGCAGATGAATAACGCGGATATACGCAGAAAATGGATATGGTAGTTACCATTAAGGACCAACCGTATAATTCATACTGCACCCTGCCACAGTTCCCCCTGCACCACTCAAATACTCAAGGTCCGCGCCTAGAGTGAAGCTCAATCCTGTAATGGGGTTCGTCTCATACGCATAGATGCGACTATCTGCCGGGCAGGTGAATACCTTCCTCACATCATTCCAACAGCTCTGCTGATCGTACTCAGGGAGAGGACATTGGGGAATCACGCAGGTGGGAGTCGTGTCGCAGGTCGGATTTGCTGCAGGGCAATCTGCGTCTGTCCTGCACTGGAGCGTGGTTGCGCCACACGTATAGCAATCAGCATCCTGCGTGCAGGTTTGAGTATCTTTTCCACCGCCGCTGCATGCATGAGGAAACGCATTGATGGGATCAACCGGCAATGCTTTCCCCAACGCGTTCCCCAACGTTGCCTGCCACGAAGGCCAGCGTGAGGTTGACTTACCAGGAAGATAAGATCCTGCAGCAAGTTTAGGATACGTAGGTTGGCACGTATACCTCGTACCCGCGGCAGGATCGCGCATGGGACACAATTCTTCTGGCTCCACCCCATCGACCACGCACGGTGTCTTGTTGGTATCATCACATACCCCGTGCCTTTTCCCGTAATCAAGCAGTGCTTTCCTGATTTCACCTAAATCACTCATGCGTCTTGAATCGTTCTTCACCTGAAATTGCTCGAGGGGATCTAAATTAATAAGGAATTTCCATGTTGCCACCAAACCGTTAAAGATACTCACCGTTTCACCGCTTGCCCCTTCATTATATGAGATTAAGAAAATGTTGGTATAGTAAGTACTCCCCGGAATATTCGGCGCGAGCACGTACACCGACCTGCCATCACGGATCGCCGGAAACCCATCCACGGTAAAGCTGGAAGGATTCCCCGGCCTTTTCACATTAGTCTGGTACCATTCCATGAGGGAAAGCTTTTCAGAATTGGCATAGATGCGCAGGCCAATGGCATCCTTACTGTCACTGCGTAAGAAAAGATATTCTTTCAGACAGTCTGCACACCCGACTGCGGCACCTGCTCTTACCACAGGGGGATTATTTAATGCAGGAAGATCGTCTGCTTGCGTATCCGATTTACCTGCATCGCGGCAGTACCAGAAAGAGAAATTAAGATCATTGTCCACAAATGGGTAATCGGGGAAAGTGGGCCACGGATTTTCACACAGTGATACGAGCGCGCCTATCGTCGTGGTCGCTGACCCCATGGTGGGGTTGGCATCATGCGCACCCACATTGAATGATCCTGAACCGTTCTTGGATTGAGCCACCGTGGTCTGAATCTCCTGAGCAGCTAAACTGGAGAGGCCGAACAGATTATCTGGATCGTCCTCTTCCCAGATATACTGCGCAACGGTAAGCGGCTGCGGGGGACTCGAAGCATCCCATGCTTGCGCGCGCCACGTGTGTTGATTGCCCGCAGCACCCGCATTCACGTCATCAATACAGTTATTCCTCGCACAGGTAAACATATCGCGGTTGCTGACGCTAGAAAACTCATTCACGCCTGTGCCCTTCGTCACCGTTACGGTCACATGGTCAATCTGACAAATATACGGATAGGTGAGCGCTACCCAGGAATATGCGGGAAATGTCTCTCCCTCAATAGTCTGGTTACCATTGGTATTACCCAATAATGCACCATAACTACTCATGACCCCACTCGATCCCCCACGTATGATGAAACGGTAATCGGTGCTCAGCCCAAGCGGCTGCGAGGGTATCATATACACCCGCGATTCGACTGTCGTTCCATTACCATTCCAAAAATCACCATTCTCAATATACAAATTCACATTCCTTACCGGCACCTGACCGGTGCCAGAAATATCAGCGATAAAGATCGTCCCCTGATTGACACTCGCAGGGTCAACAATCCGATCGAAGGTGGCATAAAAGGTACCATTCGGACACATGGTATCTCCATTCACGGGCAAAGTATTTTCCACATTGAGTGCAGGCGCCGTCTCACACATACAGCTTATAGGATCGCAGAAGAATCCCCTATTACATCTGCTATCATCCGCAGCACACACGGCAGGGTCGGGATTTGCATCACAACTTGCTCCCACGCCGCCAGGCGCAGCGGTGACGGTCAATTCCCCATAACCGCTTGCGCTCGTCCCTTGAATCTGCGCGGTGATCCGCACCGGCGTCGCGCCGGTAGCTCCCACCCCCGTGGCTGTTTCCTGATTCGTGGTGCTTCCTGTCACCGTTGCTTGGGCGGTATTTGAAGAAATCCATTGATAGTTATAGGTGCCAATAAGAAGATTACAGTTACCCCCCGTTGCGTTGGCAGTAAAGGCTTGCGTGCCGCCGACGGCAATACTGGCGCTTGCAGGCGCCACCGTGACCGTATCAGGCGTACAATCTACATTTCCTGAGCGCACCCGGAAATGCCACCGGTAAGGCGCCGCCAAAGGAACCCCTGTAGCTGAAGTGACCGTGGTGGGAACGGTGACCTCATACCACGTATCAGCTCGTAACCGCGCGGAAGGGGTAAACACCCATGCCTCTCTCCCTCCTCCTGCATCCACACTGGTCCACCCTCCTCCTATGGCGTACGCTTGACAGGTTGTAGGGTCCCACGCGGCGCCACTCCCGCACTGATGGGTGCTGATATAGACAAAGGTTGCCTGATTCATATCCCGATCAAACGTAACGCTCATTTGTGCGTTCCGACACGCATCAGTAGAGTCAGGCCAGGGGGTGGGAGATTGAATGGAACTCACGCACTGCTGGTTCATAACGATCTGTGGAGGATCTGCGGTATTTAAACACTGGCTCGTATCAAACGTACAACTGCCGGTACATGCAAGCGTGCCGCCGATAAAGGAAGGGCTGTACGTGCTGCACGTAAGGCCATTCAGATCGCTACCATCGCACTGTTCACTGCCTTCTTGAACGTTATTCCCGCACACTTGGCCCGCTCCTCCAGGATTAGTGCATCCATACAATTGGCAACTCGCATTACACTGCCACGCGCCAGTCGCGGGCGGATCGCACGTGAGAGGAGGTGGAGGGACGCTCCCATCGCATCCTTCTCCGCTCTCGATGATGCCGTTGCCGCACACGCCACCACCACCGCCACCGCCACCTCCTCCTGGGGCGCACGGAGTGGTGAACCATATTTCATTACTCCTCAAACCCCCCACGGTCACTGCCACAGGGTAGCCGCCGTCGTTTGGGAACGTGGGCGCATTCACATTTAATACTGTATCACCCCATGAACTCACTGGTGCGTTCAGTGTTCCAAAGGTAACCGTACTTGTGCCTTGACTTGCCCCGAATCGCTCGCCATCAATTGCAACGGTCTGGCCTGACGGGCCGCAGGCGGGATTCAAGGAACATAATCCAGGACCTAAGGGACCAGTGGTTACCATGAAGTTGAGACGATTCGATGCTTTGTCCGCAGCAGTAAACACTTGTACGGGGTAATTGCCGGGTGCAAGCCCTGCCGGAATTTTGATCACAATACTTGTGTCAGTCCAGTAGTTTGAGCAAGGTGGTATTTCAGCGGTTATCCCTCCCACCTCCACGCGACCTGGTGTATTCCCAAATTGGATTCCTCCCACGGTCACATATTGACTCACCGGACCGCTCGAGGGAGAAAGCCACGCAATATAGGGAGAGAGCACCTGAAACTGCGCACTATTGCTTGATTTAGTCCCTACGATTATCACCAACGGCCCGCTTGTGGAACCAACAGGCACCCTCACCCTGATTTCATCCATAGTCCATGACACGCGGCATATCTGGTTGGGGACGAAGTTTGCATCAAAACAATTCGCATCTGCGGCGAAATTATTGAAATACGCATCACTCCCCGCACCGGTAAAGAAATAATTTCCCTCAATCACGATTTCCTGTTCGCTGTAAAAATCAGCGCCTGGGTTCACCGCAGTGATAACCGGGAAGCATCCTACCGTATCGCCCGTGGTAAAACTCCATTGGTATTCGTCTGCGGTACCGTCAGCGATTCCATTCCCATTGCCGTCCAGAGGGTTTCCGCAGCTGTCTAAAATGCCGGGGAGCAATCTCACGCGATACACCGCGTTCGCATCCATGGTCGCTGCAGGATATGCGGTGAATGACCTAAAATCAGTGCCGGGAGTAATTGATCCGAGCACTACCCCCACCCACGCACCAGTCGCGTCCTGCCTCTCAAGGAGAATGTTTGCAACGGTAAAGGTAGTCACGTCCATTTCTTCAGAAAAAGTCACCTGGATCGGCGCATCACGGCATACATTCGTTTCACCATTGTCAGGATAGACCGTCGTCACGGTTGGCAGCGTGCTGTCGGTCTCACTGCCGGTGGTAAAGGTCCAAACTCTCTCGCGTTCAAGATAGGCTCCCGTCAAACTCTGTACTTGGGTGGTGACGATCGCCTCATAGGCTGTATTGCGATCAAAATCAGGATGAGCGAAAGAGAAACTATTACCTACCACGGTATACGTACCCATCACTTGCGCGCCGCCCAAGGGGTGGATATTCACCGTCGTATCATTGACGGTGGTGCCCATCACATCCGCATTAAACATCGCCTGCACTCTCCGGCATACCTTTACTCCAGTTTCCTGGTCATACGGGCTCGTGGCAGTGACGTTGAAACCTGCGCCATAGGCAGGAGGCAATCCTCCGCCGCCTCCGCCGCCTCCGCCGCCTCCGCCGCCGCCCGTGGTCGCTTCCTCAAGCTTACTGATCACAAAGCTGACAATGGCAAAGGCAAGGAAAATAATAATCAAACCTATGACCGCATTGGTGATAATCTTTTTTGCCTTCTCCACCTTCTGCTCCTGCCCTCCCGCCAGCATCCAGGTCACCCCACCATAAATAATCAAAACTAAAAATACGATGCCGATGATCCCCAACGCATAGCGGACAATATGCGCGATGGTGACCCTGATGTCTTGTGTGGAAAGTCCGGTACCCGTTCCATATTCAATACCGAAACGATCCTGCGCGAATGCGGGCAGGACGAGTGTAAAAACAAAAAACCCGCCAAGCAACAACGTTGCCAAAAGCAGACCTTTTATGGAGCCTTTACGGCCACGCAAAACGCATTGCATATTATTCTTGATGAGCATGGGATTAAATCCTTCGGGTGCTATCAAATTGTAGCGTGGCAGCTTGCCCCGTAGAATCACCCATGGGGGAGCTCTACGGGGCTTGCCTGCCACCAAGTCATGGAGTAAGAACCTGCTGCACAATTGTACGCACTACACTGCCGTCCGCCCCCTTCAGCCGCATCATTGCCTCTTTCATTACCCTCCCGACGTTTCGCTCCTGTTCTGGAAGCCCCTTTATTATCTCACAAATCGCCGCGCGAATCATCTCTTCACTCGGAGCCGCGGGAAGATACACGGCGAGAATCTCGTTTTCTGCCTCTTCCCTTCGCGCGCGCTCTTCCTCCCCGTGCTCCCGATACACCTGCGCCGCATCTCTCCTGCGCTTCACTTCGCGCCGCACGACCGCAATCACCTGATCGTCAGAAAGCCCTTGTTCCTTCACCCGTAAGGCAATAGCCTCATTCTGCAACGCAGCGACCAACATCCGCAGCACCCCCAGGCGCGCCTTACCGCTCTCCCCTCCCTCCTTCTGCGCCGCATTCATGTCCTCGCGAATGGTGAGATAAAGAGACATAATGAAAACTTAATGGGACACTGATGATTGCTTCTCTGGCATCAGCTTCTCATAGAGCGTACGGATCCCGAGGCCGAGGAAAAAACCAAGGAGAGAAATCAGAAGATTAAAACCCGAAATCTTTGAAGAGATACCAAATAAAGACTTGAGTAAATGAGAGAATTATACCAATAACCGATATTAGATAAGGTATAAACTTGTATTTAAGGGTATTCTTCTTAGAATAGTATATCACCCAAATGAATCCTAAAAAACTTACTAGTATCAATACCCATGACAGTGGATATATCTCGGAAATATTGTTTTTATTGACAACATTAAAAACTCCATGAAGAGCGAAAAAAATGATGATTAATAAATAAGTAATTACATACTTCATATTTATTCAGCTGATGTTACGCAAAAACCAATAATTTGAGATAATAGTGGCATACTACCGTTAAAAACAAAACGTATGCCACCAAAACAAAAGGAATATACCGCACAACCCGTCGATCCGCGTCTGCTTGACCTTTA
>JBFLWV010000063.1:0-8575 GCA_040757655.1 Patescibacteria group bacterium
CCAGTTAGGCCTCCCTTCGGTCGGCACTAACTCCCTTCGGGCCGCACTATCCTTCGGAAAGTGTGGGGTCATATCTAATAAGTGCCTAACTGAGTCCAGCACTTTTTCCGAAGGGTAAAGTGTCTGTCGGAATTTCAGGATTGAAATTCCGATACGATAAATTCTTTATTCTAGATTCTCAATTCTACTCCATCTCTGGCTCATACCCCAATGTCTGCGACATGGCCATCATGTTGCGCCGCATGATCGTCTCATACGATTCAGGTACCGTGGTACTGGCGGTTTCAAGGGGGTTAAACACTACAAATGGCACGCCTGCTTGCTGCGCCACCTGTTTGGCATAACCGTCATCCTCATGGTCGCCGAATACCGCGCGCGCATGTTCGCGTTGTATTCTTTTAACCAACGCATTTATATGCGCGGGAGTTGGCGTCTGCTGCGGCTCCTCAATCACTGCTCCTACCCATGTGAGGTCAAACGATGAAATAAAGTATGCCATGGAGAGATGGCTGCTCACGATCGCTTTACTCTGCACGCTCTTAAATCGTTCGCGAAAATCCCGATCAATCATGCCAAGCGATTCGAGAAAGAATGACGTTTGCAGCCAGTACTGATCCTTATGTAAGGGATCTTCTTCAATAAAGGCGTCTCTCACCGATGCGACCGCGAGCATCATCCTTCCTGGATCAAGCCAAAAATGCGCATCCGATTCTCCCAGAGATTTCCCGTCTGCAAGAAGCGGCAACTGGGAAGTGAGCTCAAGACGTTTCCCCAATGCGACAACCGTAGGGCGCAGGTTTTCCAATTTTTGGATTTCCTCATCAGCCCATGCGTCAATTGACGCACCGCTGGTAATAATGATGTCAGCGTTTGCTAGGTTTTTTTTATCATCCTGCGTGAGCTGATACCCATGCGGCTGCGCAGACAATGGGATGAGATTTACCACGTCAACCAAACTTCCTCCCACTTCGCGTGCGGTGAGGTACAATGGCACAATAGTGGTCACTACTTTTAATCGTTTTTGTTCAGGAGGCGGGGAAATTGGCGCTGATTTTTTTACCCGCAATATTATCATCATGCCCACAATACCCATGCCCACCGCAACCAATGAAATAATAATGAAGGATTTCTTGTTCATATCAATTTTGGGATTTGGGATTTGGGATTTGGGATTTCCCGTGAAATACCTCTCTTGCCTCTTCCCAATACTCCGGGAATCCTTGCATCTTCATCCAATACCACCACTCAACTCCCCAAAGGTAAATCTGTCGCAATCCTGTCTCTTGCGCATACTCAATAGTATCATGGAATCGTTTTTGGTCAAACGTACGGCGTTGATCACTGATGGGAACGCCAAGGATGGGTTCACCAGTCCACGGTTCCAACTGCACCTCGGTAATGATGACATCCTTCACCCGCCCTAATGATAATTCTGCCTTTTTCCGATAATACGACGAAGGTAGAGGCCAATGGAAATATCCAAAATATTGATTCCATACGAGGCGATACAAACTCACTCCCAGAATATCTGCGCGCTTTGATAGTGCAATCCAATCCGAAAGCTCGCCTGAATCTGTGAGTATGACATCTCTGTTATCAAGTGATTTCACCAGGTTGATTTCTTCATCCAATAACGTTTTATCGGGAGAAGGACAGATGCCAAAGACGCTTAAGAATGGTTCATTCTCCACTTGCCACGCCACCACCGCAGGATGACTGCGGTACCGCTCAACAACGGTACGGATATAGATAAGTAATGCCGTTTGAAGATTATATTTATTATCTGCGTTCATCTGCGTGTTTAATCTGCGTTCATCTGCGTCTCGGAGCCATCGGGGATCGTGACACTCGGGCCATCTCGGAAGGCGGCGCCCCACCGCGAGCAATACCTTTGCTCCACGGCGGTCTGCTTCCATGAGCATCCAGTCAAGATCGGAAAAATAATACTGTCCCTGTGACGGTTCCATTTCATCCCAATATGCTGGTATGCGGAGCAAACGCGCTCCCAAATCATCAAGCGTGCTAAGGTACGCGTTCTTCCAATTTAGCCCAAGCTCTTCCGCATACTTTTTTGAAAACGTCACACCCCACTCCTGCGCAATATAATCAGGGATTCGATTGCGGAGGCGGTATGCAATGATAGCAGCGCTGCATAACACTCCGATGACCGCTACACCCACCACCGCATAATGGATGAGACGTTTCTTGCGCCGCTTCTGCTCGCGTTTCTTCTTAATGAAGGGAATGAAGGTTTCTAAGAAGTCCATATTGATTGAAAAATCCCAAATCCCAATAGATCAATGCTAAAATGCAAAAGTCAAAACTCAAAAATCAAAATTGCAAATCAAAATTCAAAACTTTTGACTTTTGCGTTTTGAGTTTTGAATTAACAATATGGGCATTGGGCATTTATTTGGCATTTGAATTTTGAAATTTATAATTAGTAATGCTATTTTTCTCAGCAATCTTCTTGTAGAGATAAAAGGAGGGCTTTGGTCTCCGCGCAAAGGTGATGCGGTCTACCGCAACAAGTCCGAACTTTGGCCGCCATCCTTCATGCCATTCGAAATTATCGAGGAGCGACCAGTAGAAATAACCCCGAATATCAACACCGGATCGAATTGCATGATATATCTCGCGTAAATGGTCGCGCAAAAAAGCCTCTCTTTGACTATCATTATCCGTGGCTATGCCATTCTCAAGAATATAGATGGGTTTACCGTAGCGCGCGAGATCCACGAGAGATTCAAAGAGCCCTTGCGGGTAAATCTCCCACCCAAGCGATGAAGTTTCTCGTCCATGCGCCTTCACGTCAACAAAGCGGGGCGAAAATTTCCACGATAGATTTTTCAAACGGGTGCGGAAATAATAATTTATGCCGATGTAATCATGCTTCTTTCTCCCGGTGAGGGTATAAAAAAGGTGTGTGGTCGCGTAATGCATGAGCCATACCGAAAGGTGGGATGAGAGCCGATGCGGCGTGTGTGCGACATACGAAACCACATTTATCGCAACGCCAATCGGCGCACCCGGTGTGAGCCGATGTAACAGCTCATAGCATCGGCGGTGCGCGATCGCTAAATGCCAAAAAACTCTCAATGATTCGATGAATGAGTGGTGCTGCGGCGGCCAAGTGCCCCAATGATAGCTCATTTGTGCATACACATTGGGTTCATTCAAGGTCGTCCACACGTCCACCACCTCTCCTAACGCATGCGCCATTCTCTCGCAAAACCGTACAAAATATTTCACATTTCTCTTCTTCAGCCATCCGCCCCTGCGCTTAAACCACTGTGGGAGGGTGAAGTGCCATAACGTCACAAAAGTCTTTATATTCCGCACTCTCAACGCTCCCAGCACTTCCCGATAGTGTGCAATTTCCTTTTCGTCCCACAGTCCCTCCTGTGGTTCCACGCGCGCCCATTCGATCGAAAACCGGTGCGCATTTTGCCCCCCTTCTTTTACCAGATCAAAATCTTCCTCGAAATGATGGTAATGGTCGCAGCCGTCACCTGACAGAAAATCCTCTGCCTGTTTACCTTCCTGCTTTAACGCCTCCCGCCTTTCTGCGCTCTGCTCCCATTGCCACCAGTCACTGTTCACGTTATTTCCTTCAACCTGATGCGCCGACGTCGCCGTGCCCCAGAGAAAACCCTTAGGGAATAACATAACACATTTCAAAACAACGCGATCATTGCCACGCCCATAATGACTAAAATAATCGCAAATGACTTCTCTGCAAGCACATGAGAGGTGAGGTATTCCTTCAACAACTTTGGTTTGAATATGGAAGCAAGGATGGCAATCGTAAACACGGCAGCATATTGTACACCCTGGAGCGCTTGTACCAATGCGACGCTTCCCAACGACACTGCATAACTATGGAGGAGCACGGCGAGTGCCCCTAATCCTTGGTTTCCAAAAAACATCGCTCCTTTTGGTGATATAAAATGGGTAAAGGTTTCTTTGAGGTGCGCGCGAACTTTGGGGATGGTGAGCAGCCCCAGCGCGGCAATAAAGGTACCCACGCGCCCCAACACAAGTCCGGAGACAAACGATGAACGATCATACACATACTTCGAAAGCACGAAGCTAAGCGCAAATGCAAATCCAGCGCCTACCGCAAGAATCATGTCATGATATTGACGGTGGTGGCGGAACCGGTTGATGATCGCGTGCCACCAGTGATGCTCCTGCGGGATATGGGTGAGGAGCACGCTTCCTGCGACGAGGAGGATGATAGCGGCAAGCTGCCATGGAGAAAATGAATCACCAAGCACCACAAACGCAAGAATCACGGTAAAGATAGGAATGGACGCACCAGATAAGGGGATCACCCGCGACGCTTCTCCGATTGAGAGCGCTTGAAAAAACCAATGGAGCCCGAAAAACATCCATACGCCGGATAAAAGCGCGATTCCCAACAGCGGAAAGGTGAGCCACTGCAATCCCAATGGTGCGAGTACAACCGAAAGGAGCCCAAAGGTACCTACGAGAAACGTATAGACGCGCGCGTCCTTCACGAAATTCGACATCATAACCTTGTCGAGGACGTTCACAAGGGCAAGGAGGATGTATGCGGTGAGAGCGATGGTAAGCCAAGACATAAAGATAATGTAAAATTCAAATATCAAAATGCAAAATTATAGAGTCCCTACGGGACAATTTTTCATTTTGTATTATCATTTTGATTTTTGGTTTTTGGATTTCCAGATAGGCTCGCTTCGCTCGCGCTATCTCCCTGCGGGCAGCCCCTTTCTCCGAAAGAGGCTGGGTCGTATCGGATAAGTGCCTAACTGAGTCCCGCACTTTTCCGAAGGAATAGTGCGGTCGGAATTTCAAGACATTGAAATTCCGATACGATGAATTAAGGCTTGGTGCAGCGCCTCACTCCATTCCCATACACCACCTCATCGATCGTCACGGTCCTGCGTATTCCCATGACAGTGTCGGTGAGCGGAGCAGCGGGATTCGCGGGAACGATATAAGAAAACGGCGCGATAGAATGGCGGGGCACAAGCCCCATAAGATAGAGGTCTAGGTCGGGAAAATGGAGGTCTGCAAGCTGTGAAGCAGTCAACAGTGAACGTTTTGAAATATAGGTGCCATTGCCATTGTCCTGCCATCCCCAACCACCTAACGGAGAGATAACATCAACCAGCGGCGACCAATGATACCCGTCCGCAGTCTGAAGGTCGCTGCGGTCCGCACCCTTGCTGTCTTTGAAATCCGCTTCTCCGCTCCACTGGTGGAGGAGTTCGTGTAAGCTGGTCTCTACTGCCCGCGCCATGCCTGCAGAATCATCAATTGGATAATCACCCGGCCTGCCCATGTGAATTACCGCTTTGAGCTTTCCTCGGCTGCCGTAGAGGTCGCCGCGTTCAAAAAGAGCCTTGCCAAGACCTTCAACCTTATTGGTAACAGGCCAGAATTCCGCAAGCTCTTTCGAGCCGTTCACCGGCACCGCAGGGTTCCATACAAAGAGAAAATCATATACGTCCTCATGCGCATCAAAAAACGTGCGACTGATTTCTTGGATCTCCAATTTTTCGCCCCCCAAAAAACGGTCCTCAAGCGCTGCCTCTTCCACGGGGTCAATGATAAGAAGCGAGAGCACATCAGTCCTGCGTTCCCACGCGGACGCAACTGACGCGCGCCATTGGTTCAGTTTGGTAATGGTATTGCTGGAACCGCGCGAGAGGTAAAGCACGGCTGCACGCAGGTTTTCCGCTTCGCAGTCTGCAGAACTCAAAGGAATATTCCATAACGGTTCTGTCATGCGTGGCTCTTTAGCAACAACCATGCGTGTCCGCACAGGGAAGAGCTGCGGGATAACCACTGCATTGGTCTGTAGTAGACGATTATCTTTCACGGCGGTGTCATCCTTAAACGGACTCAACACTCCTTTATCTTTCAAATAATAACCTCCGCCACTTGTCCCCCCCTTCAAAAGGGGGGGCTCACTTGGGGGGGTCTCCAATCTCACCAACGTCCCATCAGGCAAATCCGCCCGTCCCCGCACGGTCTTGCCGATGAGGTAATCACTGAAAAAGACTTCCGGCACGTCCACCACCCTCTTTGCCCACTCTTTTCCATAGAGATCTATGGCGGTTTGTTCGCCCACTAAGGGCTTCAAGATCCCGCCCGGCTCCACGGCATACACTTGTGGTGATGAAGGAATCTTTATAAGCGTTCCCGGCCGCATCGTCACATTCTCCCCCAGCGTCATGCTAGCTAATTCATCGTTGGTTATCACTTCAATCTTTGGGATTTGGGATTTGCCTGCCTGCGCAGACAGGGGATTTGGGATTTTCCCTTGCCAGCTTTCCCACGTTTTCTGGTTCGGATATGCGTGTCGGATGCCATTATCGTCAATATAATAAAGCGTGCTGCTCCCCGCGATCTTCACCACCCGCGCGGCAAGACTTGGAAGCGGAAGAAAAAGAAATAAAATTACAAATACGACTTTTTTCATATTTTTTCGCGCAATTGCTTTAACCAGACTTTTTTTAATCGAGAAAATTGATGTTCATTAAGATTGAGCACGGGCGCCTCAACAAGGTGCGCCAATAATGCCGCAAGCTCCTCCCGCTGGCCTTCTTTTTGGTACTGATGCAGGATATGGATATAGTGTGCCATATTTATTCCTGCGTGCAAAAGCGCGACAATATCGTATTGATCCTTCTCTCCTTTCAATGAACCTTTCCGTTCATGCCACGCATTCATCTTCAAGATAAGAAGATACTCTATTTCCGGTACCGTAAAGCCAGACACGACTCTAACTCTCTTTTGCAGCGCTTCCACCGGCAGCCCCGGATCTGAATAATATTCCACATAAATATCTATATCAATTTCTTCCCGATGCGCCTCATATTTTTTTAATCTTTCATTTTTTGATATTTCAAAATCTGCTTTTATCTTTCCCAACTCATCAAGCGTAACTGCAATGTCGATGTCTTTCGATTTAAGCGCGCGGGTGTAGAGATACACCGCCCACCCGCCAATAAGCGTGAATTGGTACACGCGCTGCAATTCTTGAAGAAGCTCCCAACTCTTTTGCGTGACCTGATCATGGTAATAATCATCCATACCTCACGTGAGTGACAATTTCTTTTTTAATGCGTTCAAATAATCATGCGCGTACCAATCGGGAAGGTTCCATACATCAACATATAATTGCGATTGAGGCGCCAGCCCCATCTCGCCGACAAGGTTCCTGTCGGGAGTAAGCACAAACAGGTTAGATTGTTTTTTCGCGAGACGAGGGAATCGCCTCTTAAGAATCGGCAAAGCCTGTGGCGGGCAGTAGACATACACCTTGTCATAATCGGCAGGCGCATCCTTAAAGCGAAACTTATAGCCGCTATAACCGGTGAACAACGCTTGCGGCGGCATATCCTGTTCTATCTCCCTCACCGGCGCGTCTACATGCGTCTGGTACACGAGGTCTTTCATGAGGCGGCGCTGCGTTGCCCAAATCGTGATAAACTTATCAAGGTTTATGACGGTAAATCCGCGTCCGCCGACGCGCACCGCACCGCTGTCGCGAGGGACTTTAAGCGCATTGAACACGGTACTCGTGGAACAGCCAAGCTGCGCGGCAATTTCTTTTTGGGCAAATTCAAACACACGTTCCTGCGAGAGCGCTTTTTCTAAAATATATCGCCATATTTGCTCCTTTTTCGTTATCATTTCACTATATTGAACAGCTCTATAGCCTCATTTCTATTATATTCGAATCGAGCCAGAAGGGCAAGATTGGATCACAAATCAAAACATAGCGCGCTTGACGTATATACGCTACGCAGTATACTGAAATCATATGGATGCCAAAATCCAATCAACTCAACAGGATGTGCAACATCTCGCTGAAGCGGGCGATCGAGTATATGAAGAGAAAATTAAGGCAGAGGTGGAACCGCAAATGGCAGGCAAGTATCTCGCTATTGATCCAGAAACCGGCGACTGGTTTGCGGGAGATACCATTATGGAGGCGGATGAACAGGCACGGAAGAAATATCCGCACAAGGTATTCTTTCTGAAACGGGTAGGCTTTCGCGCAGTATTTCATTTGCATGGCTTTCGAGGATTGACATCGGTATGAAAGTCGGCTATTTCAATCAGCACCACCACCACCCCAAAGTGGACTTTGAACTCTTCCATGACGGAGGAACTATAGAGCTTTCAGCGCTTATCGATACCGGATTTGATGGTGAACTCACTCTTCCTTTTTCGCTCGTAGAAAAGTTTAAACTTCCGCTCATCGAGACCTCGTGGGTTGAACTTGCAGATGGAAAAATAAGCCAAGTGAGGGTCTACCGCGCCGCGATTCAATGGTTCAACGTCAAAAGGAGCGTCTCTGCGTTTACGACGGGATCTTCAGAAATCCTGATCGGCACCGAACTCCTCCGCGCAAATTCTCTTATTATCAACTTCCCGAAAAAGGAAGGCTGAATTCAATTTGCAAGTGCAACTCTTGTGGATAAAAAATTATCGATTAGTTGACCTTTAGCTTTTAATAGTTTGTTCATTTCCATCGCAAAGACTTCGTTAGGAGTGCGATATCCAAGCACTT
>JBFLWV010000064.1:0-23697 GCA_040757655.1 Patescibacteria group bacterium
GGAACGATACCCCTTACCGAAGCCAGCCCTGGCGTTCAATCTCTATGATATTTGGTGACACTTCTATGGTAGCGGAGAGCCGTGTGCGGGAAATCCGCCTGCACGGTTCAACGAGGGGCTTCGAAGTATTATACTTTAGAGGTCTACTATGAAATACATCATTTATGCTCGCAAGAGCACAGAAGAGGAAGACCGACAGGTTTTATCCATTGAAGCTCAACTTGTTGAGCTAAAAGAATTTGCCGCCAAAGAAAAACTTGAAATTGTCGCTTCCTTTCAGGAAGCCCAAACTGCCAAAGAACCTGGGCGAACGAAGTTCGCTGAAATGTTGTCATTGATTGAAAAAAGCAAAGCCGAGGGAATACTTTCATGGAACCCCGATAGGTTAGCTCGCAATTCAGTAGACGGTGGAAAGATTATTCATTTTGTAGATCGCGGCTTGATTAAGTCCCTCAAATTTCCCACCTTTTGGTTTGAGCCAACACCGCAAGGATTATTTATGCTCAACATCGCTTTCGGCCAATCAAAATATTTTGTAGATAATTTGCGAGAGAATGTAAAAAGAGGTTTGAGGCAAAAAATACGCAATGGCGTTTGGCCCGGCTGGGCTCCGGTGGGCTATCTCAACAATCCCAAAACGAGAATGATTGATATTGACGAAGATAAAGCACCGAAAGTCTGCAAGATGTTTGAACTCTACGCCACCGGAGCATATACGCTCCATTCTCTCGCAAATTGGTGCAAGGAAAATGGTTTGGTTGGCAATCTTGGCAAGCCACTTGTCGTCGCCAACATTCAGAAAAATCTACAAAATATTTTCTACTTAGGATTGATGAAATGGAAGGGGGAAATTTTTGAGGGACGACACGAGTCGCTAATTTCAAAGAAACTTTTTGATAAATGCCAAGAGGTTATGGCGAAGCGTGGCAAAGTGCAGGAAGTCCGCAAACATAATTTTGCTTTTCTTGGCCTAATGAAATGCGGCTCTTGCGGTTGCTCAATCACTGGAGAGCGGCAAAAAGGACATAACTATTATCGTTGTACGAAAAAGAAAGGTTTGTGCCAAGAAAAGCATTATTTACGAGAGGAAGCTCTGACCGAACAAATTAAAAGTTTTCTTCAAAAAGTTTCTTTATCGAGCCAAGACACTGAAAAAGTTTTGGCGGCGCTGGACAGTGAACAGGATAAAGCCCGGCAGGACGCGCAAGCCGAGATTAGCGTTCTGAAAGAACAGTTAGCGACAGTAAAAACAAAGTTAGCGAAACTTCTTGATGTCTATTTGGCAGACGCTTTATCCACCGAAGAATACGTCGCCAAAAAGCAAAGTTTGGTTTCTGAAAAAGTGTCGCTCTCCGAGAAAATAACCGACTTTGAGCAAAAAGGATTGTCTTGGCTCGAACCGACTCGTGAGTTCGTAAAATCCTTAAATCAAGCCGCAAAAATGATTGATTCGGATAATCTTTCCGAATTGCCAACATTTCTGAAAAACATCGGCTCGAACCATATTTTGCGAAACCGCCAATTCGTTTTTGAGCCCAAAATTGAATACAAATTAGTCGCCGAGCGAAGCGAGGCGAGCCAAAACCGCTTGCAATTTCCTACGTGGTGCTGGTGGTGGGAGTTGAACCCACATGGACATAAAGCCCACGCGATTTTGAGTCGCGCGCGTATGCCAATTCCGCCACACCAGCCCGCACATAGCACCATACTCAATTTTTCTATTTTGGTCAAACGGTCGATGAGTAACTGCTCACTGACTATTCATACACCTCTGGCCAAGGTTGGCTCTTTTCTTGTTGCGGAACTCGCCACCGCCCTGGGCGGGTCGCGGTCAAGCCTATCAGACAGTGGCAAGGCCGGCTTGACCGCTGGCTCGAACAGTCCCTGCCCGCCATAGCCTTATCTTCGGGGACATTCCGTACTCTGAGTAAAGTATTAACATCAAGAATGTTACCGTTCATTGTTGACAGGCGTTGGCAGGTGGGCTCACGGCGAAAATAGCCAACCATTGGCCGTAATGTCATACAGACACTCACATCAGTGAGCAGTTACGTCGGTGATGGCGGCTCTCTTATGATATGGGCATGGCTGAATCCCATGCGAATTGGATAAGATGGCGGTAGGTTTCGGTGATTTCGGGAGAAGAAATTTGCACGCAAAAGAGTTTTTCCAATGAAATGATGAAGAGTGATTCTCCCACGATCGCGTTGTCAGTGGCCATTGTTTTTCCCACAGGCAGCAGACGTATAGGATGATTGGGTTTTGCAGTTTTTTTGGCAAATGCCAAGTTTTCCTTTGTCTTGACCATGAGTTCCAATACTTTCGTATATTTTCCGGGGATAGTGATGTCGGTTTCGAATTTCTGCAAAAGGTCAGGGAACAGCGAGCCGAATTTGGCAATGGAAAAGCTGTAGAAATAAATTTCTTTATAGGGGAAGATGAGGTTTTCATATACCCAGCGGAGTTTATCCTTACCTTCGTAGAATTTCACTTGCGGTCGAGTCGCACGGTGGTAACGAGCGTGGAACACGGGCAGTAATTCTTTAAACTGTTTTTCAGTATTTTGGAAGTTTAGGAGAACATATTCGGGGTCTTGGGAGGAGTATTTTTTCACACCTCTGGAAGGAGTCTCGATAACAAAACCTTTTTTCAAGAGTGAATCAAGCACAAGATACGCACTTGGTCGTTTAAGGTCTGCGTGGCGGGCTATTTGTTGGACAGTGCCAGAGCCCAATTCCAAGAGGGAGAGGTAAACTCTGGCCTCTTTTTCATTTAAGCCGATGTTTTGCAGCACTGTGAGCTCGATCATATTCATTGTTCAGGAAGGTCCTGGAGCAGACATGCAGGACGTTCGGATTGCCTGCAGAAAAAGACGCGGTCATCCCGCCCAGCGAGCGGGATGCCGCTTGGCTCTCGGCCCGGCTCGTCCCGCTACGCGGGACACCGTGCCCGCCGGGCCTCCGAGACACTTTTTCTTACAGGCAATCCTCACTCGGGGTTAGCTGCGGAAGGTTGCGCCAAGAGCCGTCTTCGTTATGATTTGAAGAATCGCTTATACTACTGTTTCAGGGTGATGGTTATGGTAACATGTGGTTTGAAATATGTCAATAATTATGACAACAATTATTATTTTTGTTTAGTTAGGCTGAATACTAGAGTTCAAAATAATGACAAATGGATCAAGTTATGGCTTATTTAAAGAGTCAAAACCACAAGGAGGAACCATGAAAAAGTTAATTCTCCTCGGTTTGCTCTGGGCAAAAATAGTACTTGCCCAGGGTTATACCGAGGCATGGATCGAGCCCACCGCGATCCATGTAGAGATTTTAGGTGGGGACCAGAAGCTTTTCAACTGGGTCGTGATAGATCCAGTTGGAAAGTGGGCCGAATTCTATTTCGGCCCAAATCTCAATCTTGGCCCGGTGATTTTATCGCCCGGGCTGGGGATTGAGACGTCTCCCACTATTTGGCGGATGGGGTGTTCCGCCAGCCTTGAGACGAAAAATTTTTTCGGCCTCTTGGTGAGCGAGGCCGGCGGCAGCGGTTTTTTCTGGCGCACCATCGCCCAGGCTCGCCAGAAGGATTTGAGGGTGGGGGTTATGGGTGAGACCAACCGTGGGTGGGGTCCACGCGTTGATCTTAGCGGGAAGCGGTTTAATGTTTTTTTATTTAAACCGCTTCTCGGCGGGAAACCCCACCGGGTGGTTGGAGGGTTGAAATATACCTTTTGACTACCCCCTCTTTCGTCTCCCCCTTTCAGGGGGAGAATATGGGAGAGGCAAAGTCGGCATTGACTAGCTAATGCCGACTTTTTAGCTGGTTTTTCTTGGGAACCAGTGACGTGCTATACTTTATTAAGTAATAACTGTGCATATTTGTGACCCGGACCATCGCAATCGTCAATCAGAAGGGTGGCGTTGGTAAGACGACGTCTGCGGTTAACTTGTCTGCCTATCTCGCCTCATTAGGTAAGTTTGTACTGCTTATTGATCTAGATCCGCAAGGAAACGCTTCGAGCGCGTTTGGCGTTGACCACCGCTCACTACCCGAGGGGATTTATGAAGCTTTGACGGGAGCAGTGTCGTTGAAGAGCGTGGTGCAGCACACCGTGGTTGAAGGGCATAAGTTGGCACCCGCTTCGATCTCGTTGGCAGGGGCTAACGTTGAGCTCGTGAATGTCGACCGGCGCGAGTATAGGCTGCGTGACACGCTCACAGAGGTTGCGCACGAATATGATTACATCATTATTGATTGCCCACCCTCCTTAGGGCTTCTCACCGTCAATGCGTTAGTGGGCGTCAATGAAATTATCATTCCGGTCCAAGCGGAGTATTATGCTCTCGAGGGGTTAAGCTCTCTTTTGGAAACTATTTCCTTGGTGCGGGAAAATATCAATCAGGAGCTTGAGATCCTCGGTGCCCTCATTACCATGTATGATGATCGCTACAAGCTCACGCATGATGTGTTCCACGAACTGTACCGCTATTTCCCAAACCGCATTTTCCGCACCGTCATCCCCCGCAATATCCGGCTCGCCGAAGCACCATCGTATGGGAAACCAATTTTGCACTATGACCCCGGATCGAGAGGGGCAAGAGCGTACGAGAAGCTGGCGAGGGAAGTTGTGTATTCCGAGAAGCTGGAATAAAGAATTTGGAATTTAGGAATTGTGCTCATTGGTTCAATCCCTAGATTCTAGCTTCTTAATTCTAAATTCCAATCTCGTATGTCTGATACATTGAAGGGTTCCGGCCTCGGCCGCGGTCTCTCGTCGCTCATCCCGAAGAGAAAAACTACTCCGCTGCCATTGGCGGCAGAGGAGTTTGACGGAGAGGATTATGCGGGTGAGGGAGAAGAAGTGCTGCACCTCTCCCCGCGCGAGATTGCGGCAAATCCCTATCAACCGCGTCGCGATTGGGCGGACGATAGCCACTTTCTTGATTTAGTGGAATCAGTAAAAAAGCACGGTATTCTTCAACCACTTGTGGTGACAAGAAATAAGGAGGGGAGGTATGAAGTAGTGGCAGGCGAGCGTCGCTTGCGGGCAGCAAGGCATCTCAACCTTGCGCGAGTTCCTTGCGTGGCGCGCTCGGTGGGAGAGCTGGAGAAGCTCGAGCTCTCGCTGATTGAAAATATCCAGCGGAAAGACTTGAACCCTATCGAGCGCGCCTATGCGTATCGGAAGCTCATTGATGAATTCTCACTTTCCCACGAGGAGGCAGCGAAGCGCCTCGGGAAATCAAGGCCGGTCGTGACGAATACCTTGCGGTTGTTACAGCTCCCGAGCGATATCCAGAAATCCTTGGCAGAGGGGAAAATTTCAGAAGGACAGGCAAAAACGATTTTAGAGCTTAAGACCGAGGAAGAACAGCGAGAGCTGTATCGCCGTATCGTGGAGGACAAGCTTACGGTCGCAGATGCGCGTACGTTCACGGCCCGCCGTGGTGGAGGAGGACAGCGACGAAGGGGGGATCAGGAGAGTTGGTCTGCGACCTCAGCGGTTGAGTCAGCCTTGGAGGAGAAATTAGGCACGAAGGTACGGGTGCGAAGGAAGGGGAAGGGAGGGGAGATCGTGATCGAGTTTTATTCAGAGGAGGAGTTTGGGGAGATTGTGAGAAAATTGTTACATGGCTAAATGGTTGATTGTTGGTACGAATGTCATTGTTTCGGGTAACCATGTAATCATTGAACAATGTAACCATGCGTATCAAGGTTTACGGCTGAACAGGTTGAAGATATGGAGGCGCCTTTGGCGGCGGAAATAATCCTGAATTTTTTCACGCGCCATTTTGGTCTGCACAAAGGTCAGCCAGTCTTCACTCGGCCCTTTCCTGTTTTTGTCCTCGATAATCTGGACCATATCGCCACTCTTAAGGCTTGTCGCGAGTGTGGCGATTTTTTCATTCACATATGCCCCTCCTGCGTGGTGCCCTAATTCCGTGTGGATATGGTACGCAAAATCAATGGGGGTTGCTCCCTCGGGGAGATTAATAACATCCCCTTTGGGGGTAAACACGAAGATACGATCTCGGAATAGCGTGATTTTCAGATTCTCGACATAGGATTCATCGCTGGCACATTCCTTCTGTAAGTTAATAACTCTTTGGAGCCACTCAAAGTGCTCTTTGGGTATCTTTTTACCACTCCCTGCCTCCTTGCTGTACCAGTGGGCGGCAATTCCGAACTCGGCGAAATCATGCATCGCTTCAGTGCGAATTTGGAATTCTACCACTTCGCCATCGTCACTAAAGATGGTAGTGTGGAGAGATTGGTATCCATTGGGTTTCGGCTGTGCAATGTAGTCCTTAATTCGTCCAGGCATTGGCCGCCATCTTGAGTGGAGAAGACCTAAGAGGTGGTAGCAGTCCTTTACCTCTTTGACAATAATGCGGATGGCGACGAGGTCATAGATTTTGTTTAAGTCCCTATCTTTCCTCACTAGTTTTTTATAGAGCGAGAAGAAATGTTTCACTCTGCCATGGATCGATACGACCTTCACATGATTCGCCTCCAATAACTTCGTTACCTCACGAATCATCCGATCGATGATTTTGCGTTTGGAGGCGGTAGGCTCGGAAGCGATTTTCTTAAGCCATGCATACTCTTCAGAATAGGCATAAGGGAACGCGAGGTCTTCCAGTTCGCTGCGTAATTCTCCCATCCCTAAGCGGTTCGCAATCGGTGCATAGATTTCTATGGACTCATGAGCAATGCGTTGTTGTTTCACTGGAGTGAGAGGATCAAGACTTTGGAGGTTGTCAATACGGTCAGCAAATTTAATAAAGATGACACGTACGTCTTTCGCAATAGCCACAAACATTTTACGCAAATTTTCCGCATAACGCTCTATCCCTCGGTACTTAATTTTGCCGAGCTTCGTCACCCCATCTACCAAGCGCGCTACCTCATCTCCGAACGCCTGTCGTATCTCTTCCAAGGTCACGGCCGTATTTTCCGGAACATCATGAAGGAGCCCTGCAATGATGGTGGGGAGATCCATCTCCATTTTGGCAAGGCGAATCGCAGTCCCGAGGGGATGATCCAGATATGGTACGCCTGACAATCTCACCTGACCAACGTGAGCCTGCTGTGCAAACGCATACGCTTCTCGTATCTTGGTGAGATCAGCATCGTGGTGTAGTTTTTTTATTGCATTGAGAAGTTCATTGAGATCCATACCCACTATATCAATCCTCACCATCAGGTTGTTGGGGAGGATGGAATTTCATGCCGCACCAATTCTTAAAGGGCCAGGATTCGAACCTGGATTCATGGCTCCCCGCCTACCAAAGCCACTGCCGAGGAAGGAGTCGAACCTTCATACTGGGATCCAAAGTCCCATGTCCTACCATTAGACGACCCGGCAAAGGCGTTGGGGGGCAGGCAAACTCCCATGTCCTACCATTAGACGAACCCGGAAAACAGTGCGGGGCTTCTTATCACACTTTGAGGTATTTCGCCATTGCGATCATTGAGGAGATGGAGGTGAGAAGCAGTATCAAGATCAGCTCAAATCCAACAATACTTCCTAGATGTGACGTGAGATATCCTCTGAGATTAAAGCCGATACCACTGAGGAATTCATTGAGAGAAGGAGTGAGGGAATTGAGGAAAGGTAATGCGACAGCCCAGAAGATCGCGCAGGATAGTATAGTGTAGAGCAAGGCTTCAATCAAGAACGGCCCTCGGATGAACCCGTTGGTGGCGCCCACCAAGCGCATGATACTGATTTCATCACGGTGGCTGTAGATGCCCATGCGTATGGCATTGAAGACGATAAGGATTGCGATGAGCGCAAAGAATCCACTCACCACATACCCCAACGTCCGCACTCTCCCGCTCAGGTCTTCGATCCGTGCGACAATCCGCTCATAGCTTCCCGTATCCATCCGCTCTATGTCTTTCGTGAGCTCCATTTCATCTATCCTTTTCAGCAGAGTTTGGTAATAGTCGAGAGAACTCAAGCGGAGCGTGAGCGTCGCGCCGAATGGATTTTCGGTGAGGGCGTTTAATGTCTTTATGACCGTGGGATCTTGGGCGTGGTTGGTACGGAATGTGGAAAGAGATTCCTCTGCAGTGGTAAGAGTGACTAAGGAGAGGTAGGGCAAGCCTTGCAAGATGTCTTGCACCTCTTCCACACGCATCTGCGGCACGACGGGTTTAAATGTGATTGCGATATCCAGCGCACTCTTTACGCTCGTGAGCGCTTGCTCGCTTATTACGTTCAACAGGATGAGCGACGTGAGGGAACAGAGGGTGAGGAAAATAATGGTAATAGTCACCACTGAAAGCCAGATATTGCGCCAGAAATTCTGGAAGGCGAATTTTATCATGCGGGCGAGAGAGAGGAGCATATGAGGAAATCCAAAGTCCAAAATCCAAATACCAAAATGATATCTGATAATCCAAAAAGTTGAAAGATTTGTCCCCGCAGGGACTCCTCAATTTTGGTTTTTGTGATTTGATATTTGCATCTTATATCACGTATCTCCCCACTTGTTTGTCTGAAGATACCATACCTTGATCCAACGTGATTACCCTTTTTTTCAGTGAATTGACCGCATCGCGATTGTGGGTCACAAGGAGCACGGTGGTGCCAAGCTCGTTTATTTTCACCAAGAGATCGATGATTTCACGGGTGTTGATGGAGTCGAGGTTCCCGGTGGGCTCGTCCGCAACAAGAATTTTAGGATGGTGCACGAGGGCGCGGGCAATGCTCACCCGTTGTTGTTCTCCTCCGGAGAGCTGGCGGGGGAAGCGTTCCATCTTCGAATCCAGCCCCACGATGGCGAGCACCTGCGGCACCACCTCTTTTACCTGCGCGCGGGGAGCACCGGCAACCTGGAGCGCAAACGCAACGTTTTCCCGTACGGTTTTTCTTGGAAGCAATTTGAAATCTTGGAATACCACGCCGATTTGCCGGCGCAGCAGAGGAATATCACCGTGGCGTATGTTCGTGATATCCCACCCTCCCACCACCACACGTCCTTTTGTGGGGTGTTCCTCTGCAATAATGAGGCGCACCAGGGTCGTTTTACCTGTGCCGCTTTGGCCCACAATAGAGACAAATTCCCCGCTTTGGATGGTCACATTCACCTCCCGCACCGCATAGGTGTGGGGAGGGTAGAATTTAGAAACATTGCGAAATTGAATGATAGGGATAGTTTCTATCTGCGAAGGCATAACCTTAATGTAAGATCCAAAATCCAAATACCAAAATGATAAATGATAATCCAAAATGTTGTTGAAGAAATCGTCCCGGAGGGACACCATTATTTTGGATTTTGGGATTTGGTTTTTGCATTATTGTATCACCTCCACTCTCACTGGCATCACCCCTCCGCGCGTGAGACCTATCTTTTTATATGCTACGTAATCAAGATCAATGATCCTCTCTGTCCATTCTTCAGGCCCGTAATCGTTAATGCGCACCTTTACGGATTTTCCTGTTCGTGCACTGCCAGAGATGTTCGTCACTTTCAGTATAGTTTTTTTTGGCAGAAAGCGGAAGGCAGCGCAATTGCACCCTTTCCATTTATACCAACTCGCAATACCTTCATAGATCGTTTCGCTCTCCCGCACGATGAAGCGGCCAAAGGGGAGCGGGTAGGGCGCGGAAACGGTGTGGTCGTCAAAATCGGTCGTGCTCGGGAGATCACGCCATTGTACGCGCAGGTTGTCCCAGAAGCTGATGATTTTTTTCTTATAATACGGACCACTGGTGGGGAATGTTATGGTGAGCGGGGAAGTGGGGATCCATGGTTTAATTACTGGGCTCGTGACGTCAATCTGCCATACGGTTGTGGTGGTGGTTGTGGCGTTCCATGCTTCCAGAGGAAGTTCTTCAGGGAGCAGTTGTCGAATCTCGACAGTGAGCGGCGTTGACGTGGTTTTTAGCAGAACAAGTTCTACGCCTGGTGTGGTGGTCACGCGAGCGCCAAGAGCAAGCGAGTCTTGCGAGAGTTCAAACTGCGCGGTAAATAATTGAGGTGTGAAGGGAGGAGCTGCCTCCGCGATCACCTCATGTGTCGTGGTAGCAATGAGGGCGGTGCTGGTGGCGGTTTGCGCGCGTGCTTCAAGGACGCTGCCATCATATATCCATGCTACCGCTATCAGTGCGCACGCTCCCACACGCCACATGAATGGTGTGAACGTGTGAAATGTGTAAATGGAGCGATGTAAATTCATGAGTAGTTAAAGGATACCAAATTTTGTCACTTTACGGCAACTTTCTCTCACTATTAAATTGTGATATAATCTCTATAAGTAAGAGGAATAATTGTGAATATTAATATGGGAGAACTTGAACGACAATATCCCAGTCAGCTCGCAGAGAGTTTTGATAAAGCGCCGCTGGGAGAGAAGCCGAAGATATTTTATTGTCTCGTTGAGGAAAGAGCAAAAAAAATTGGAGTAAGCACGGAAACACTGCTGGCATTGCTTGGGCATAGTGAATATGGATTGCGCAGTTTTGCAGACCCAAACAATCCTGATCGCGAGATGAGCTCACCTCTAATGATTGAGACGATGTTCCAAAAGGCGGAACAAGAAATGCTCAGCTTCATTGATAGATTAACAAAAGTATGGAACAGGCGATACCTCGAATACATATTCCCCATATTACAGACAAGTGCGTGCGGCGATGGCGTCGCGCACGAACAGCGAAGAAAAAAACTGGATATGTCAACTGAACAAATAAAACCGCCAACCTTCTCGTGTATCATGATTGATATTGATAATTTCAAGAAGTTTAACGATATATTCGGCCATAGTGCTGGCGATAAAGTGCTGATGAAAGTGGCGCAGATAATCAATACCGCAGTACGGAAGGATGATATAGTGGGCAGATATGGAGGCGAAGAATTCGTCGTGTATGCCATGGATGCAAACGGTGAAGCTGGTGAGCTTGCTGAGAGAATTCGGTCTTTAGTTGAACATGGAGCCATATCATTTAAAGATAATGAAGGAAACGAGCTCAAGGTGACTATTAGTCTGGGGGTATCGTCTTTTGTTCCTCAGCCGGAGGGAACTGAGTATGGAAGCATTGATAAATCAACCATGCATCAACACGCTGATGCAGCGCTGTATGCCGCAAAAAAGCACGGAAAAAATCGGGTGTGGTATCACGATCTTGACAAGAAAGAGGCGGAGCCATACCTCCATCACAAAGGAAGACACATTTCGAAGCCGTATAAATGATTTTTTAGCCTGTAACTGCTCACTGAGGTCATCGCAATTCTCACGATTCGACCCCCTCTTTCATTTCCCCCTTCCTCGGGGGAGAACCTATAGAGAGTTAGTCCTCCCCATAAAAAGGGGGAGGATTAAGGAGAGGGTGTTATGTTCAGTGAGCAGTTACCCCCTGCTGCCTTGCGAGAAATAATAATGTTTGATATAGTAGTGCAAGATGTACACAAGCCCCCAAGGAGGGGGTTTTTGAGACCCACAGACGCTGATACACGCAGATAAGACGCAGATAAACGCAGAGATAATTGTAATTATTATTGCTATGGCTCTCGTTCAAGGCATTATTCAATACTTAAAAGACTCGCGGGCGGAATTGCGGCGGGTGGCATGGCCGTCAAAAGAGACTACGAAAAGTCATACGTTTTTGGTTATTGGCATAAGCCTCGCGGTAGCGATTTTTTTAGGCGCGCTGGATTATGCGTTTAACTGGCTGTTAGAGAGGTTTATATTGTGAAACCAAATCCAATACCTAAAAACCAACATTATGGAGCCCCGACTAGCTAGTCGGGGCGGAATACCTTCATTTTGACTTTTGATTTTTGAGTTTTGCATTACAATAAGGTATGCCTCGTCAGACCCAACAACTTGGCCGCCGGTGGTATGTGCTCCACACCTATTCAGGGTATGAGGAAAATGTGGCGCGGAATCTGAAGCAGCGCATCGAGTCCATGGACATGGGTGATAAGATATTCAACATCTTGATTCCCACGGAGACAAAGATTAAAATCAAGGGCGGCAAACGGAAGACCGTGCGTGAAAAGATATTCCCCGGTTACGTGCTGGTAGAAATGATCGTGACAGACGATTCGTGGTACGTGGTGCGCAATACCCCCAACGTCACTGGATTTGTGGGTTCTGGCACCACACCGACGCCGGTATCTGATGAAGAGATAAAGTTGCTCCAGAAGCGCATGGGCGTGGAAGAGCCAAAATACCAGATTGACGTGAGTGTGGAATCACCAGTGCGCATCGTGGATGGGCCATTTAAAGATTTCGAAGGAAAGATCTCTGCGGTAGACGAGGCACGCGGCAAGGTAAAGGTGCTCATCTCCATGTTTGGAAGGGAGACGCCGGTGGAACTCGACTTTTTGCAAGTTAAAAAGATTTAATCAAGTGAGATATGGCGAAGAAGATAAAGACCATCATTAAGTTGCAAATCCCCGGTGGGAAGGCGACGCCGGCGCCGCCGGTGGGGACTGCATTGGGGCCGCATGGGCTCAACATTTCCGATTTCGTGTCAAAGTTCAATGAAGCATCAAAGGATCGCGTGGGTGAGATTACGCCCGTGGAGTTGACCGTGTATGAAGACCGGACTTTTAGTTTTATCCTAAAAACTCCTCCTGCCGCAGAGCTTTTGAAAAAAGCGGCGGGTATTGAGAAAGGATCAGGGAAGCCCTTACAGGAGAAGGTGGGGAAAGTGACCCGTGCGCAGGTGCGAGAGATAGCATTGAAGAAGCTGCCTGATCTCAATACGACGGATATCGAAGCGGCTACGAGGATTATTGAAGGGACGGCACGGCAGATGGGAATCATCGTTATTGAGTAATCAAAAAATCAAATTCCAAAATCCAAAATAGCGGTGTCCCTGCGGGACGATTCCTCAACATTTTTAATTATCATTTATCATTTTGGTATTTGGATTTTGCATTAACGAAGTATGTCTACGCACGGAAAACGTTATAACGAATCACAGAAATTGATCGATCCGAAAAAATCCTATACTCCCGAGGAAGCCATCGCGTTGGTAAAGCAAACCTCGAAGGTGAAGTTTGACGCATCGGTCGAAGTGCATTACCACCTTGGTATAGATCCCAAGAAAGGTGAACAGCAGGTGCGCGGCGTGGTGGCGTTACCCCATGGTACCGGAAGAGTAAAGCGCATCGCCGTATTTACTGAAGGTGATAAGGCGGAGGAAGCTAAGAAAGCCGGGGCGGATGTGGTTGGTGGAGAGGAGCTCATTAAGGAAATCAAGAGTTCGGAAAAGATGGATTTTGACGTGGCGGTCGCTACGCCGGACATGATGAAAGCGCTCTCGGGAATTGCGAAAATCTTAGGACCGAAAGGACTCATGCCCAGCCCCAGAAATGAGACGGTGACCATGGAAATCGGGAAAACCGTGGCTGCACTTAAAAAAGGAAAGGTAACATTTAAAAACGACGATACGGCCAACATCCACCAGGTGATCGGCAAGGTGAGCTGGGATCAGAAAATGCTTTGGGAGAATTTCAAGACGTTCCACGAGGCGGTGAGGAAGGCAAAACCTCCCACATCTAAGGGGGTGTATTTCTTGACTATTACGCTCACGTCGTCAATGGGGCCGGGGATACGCGTGGCCATGTAAGGTAAAATCCAAATCCCAAAATCCAAAATGATGGAGTCCCGACGCGGTCGGGACGATTCCCTCAAATATTTTTGGGCTATCATCTATCATTTTGGGATTTGGAGTTTGGGTTTTGGATTATGACTACTAGACCCACCTGGGATGAATATTTCATGGAGATTGCGCGGACGGTCGCGTCGCGTGGCACGTGTGACCGCGGTAGGAGCGGATGCGTAGTCGTGCGTGATAAACGGATTTTGACCACTGGTTACGTAGGCTCTCCGCCAGGCATGCCCCATTGTGACGAAGCAGGCCATCAGATGGCAGAATTCCTGGATGAGGAAGGGAAGCGCAGCCAACATTGCATCAGGACGATTCATGCAGAACAAAATGCCATAGCGCAAGCTGCTCGATTTGGCATTTCCCTTCTCGGCGCCACGTTGTATTGCAAGATGGAACCATGTTACGTTTGTGCGCGTTTAATCATTGCCGTCGGCATTACGCGGGTGGTAGCAGAAAAGCTTTATCAGCGGGGAGAAATGACGCGGGAGATGTTTCGTCAAGCGGGTATTGCGTTGGATGTGATGAATGAGGAGGTGGAACAATATGAGCACGGGTCGAAAACGTAAAAATCCAAAACCCAAATCCCAAAATGAAGGTGTCCCTGCGGGACGATTCCTCAACATTTTTAATTATCATTTATCATTTTGGCTTTTGGCTTTTGATTTTTGGCTTTGAAGGTTGTAAGTAAGTATAACGATGTATTATGGAAGAGTATAAAAGGAATATAATTGTCGCCATTGTCGGCATGACCGGTGCAGGGAAAACCGAGGCTGCCTCGGTTTTTGTGTCTTCTGGGTGGCAGATGATACGATTTGGGCAGATCACGCTCGATGAATTACAGAGACGAAATCTTCCGGTGGATGAGGCGATGGAGCGCATGGTAAGGGAAGAATTGAGGCGCAAGCACGGCATGGCTGCTTTTGCGGTCCTGAATCTCCCAAGGATTGATGCACTCCTCGCGCAAGGACCGGTGGTGGTAGATGGGCTCTATAGTTGGTCGGAGTACAAAGTCCTCAAGGAATGTTATAAGGAACAAATGAAAGTGTTAGCGATTTTTGCATCGCCAGAAACACGGTATCGGCGGCTTGAGCATCGCGCAGAACGCCATGAAGGTGATGTGGAAAAACGTTTTCGCTCGTTCAGCCGCGCAGAATCACTCTCACGCGATTATGCCGAGATCGAAAATCTCGAAAAAGGCGGTCCCATTGCGATGGCCGATTTTACCATAGTAGACGAAGGGGGACTGGAGGAATTTAAGGAACGAGTTAAACATTTTATTTGTGGAATTCAGTAGATAGAAATTCTAAATCCTAAACCCTAAACCCAAAACAAATTCAAAAGCATAAATTCAAAACGTTTTGGATTTCTGTCCTTTGGATTTGTTGAGAGTTTCGAATTGAGAGTTTAGGATTTGTGAGTGGTTATGTCCTTAGTTCTGAAAGTCAAGAAACTCGACCCGCGCGCAAAATTGCCGCGCTACGCCTTGCCGGGAGATGCGGGATTGGATTTTTTCTGCATGGAGGAGGTTACTATTCCCCCGGCGGAACGTTATATTTTCCATACTGGTATCGCTATTGAGATACCCTTGGGGTATGTGGGATTGGTATGGGATCGCAGCGGCAATTCCAATAAACGGGGATTAAAGGTGTTGGGCGGCGTAATTGACAGCGGTTATCGCGGCGAGGTGCTGATTTGTTTACTCAACACCACTCGCGAGTCCATTACTTTGGCGAAAGAGAGCGCCATCGCGCAGATGCTCGTACAAAAAGTGGAAGAAGTTACTGTCGTAGAAGTCGATCATTTGAGTGAAAGTCATCGGGGAGAGCGGCGATTTGGGAGCACCGGTATTTAGAATTGTATTTAGGCGGGTATGCGTGCGTATTTACACATAGTCGACAGAGTTATGAATGAAGGCGTGATGAAGCAGACGCGTCAGGGCACTGATGCCCTGACTATTGCCGGTGCGTATTTTGAACATAGCATGGCGCAAGGGTATCCTCTGCTCACCACAAAGAAAGTGCCATTCAGGCTGGTGGCTTCTGAACTGGAATTTTTCATCAAGGGTCTTACGGATAAACAGTGGCTCAAAGACCGCAATAATCATATCTGGGACGAGTGGGCAAATCCCCAGATTGCCCCGTATGGTCACGATGAACAATCAAAAAAGAGGATGCTTCAAGAACGGGACTTGGGACCGATTTATGGATTCCAATGGCGACATTTCAATGCGTCGTACACAACGTATGATGCGGACTATACCAATCAAGGTGTTGATCAGCTGAAGAGAGTGGTTGAAACACTTAAAACCAATCCCAACGACCGTCGGATGATGGTGAGCGCATGGAACCCGTCAGTGATGGATCAGATGGCCTTGCCGCCATGCCATTATGGGTTTCAGGTTACGGTGATAAATAGCAAACTCAATCTACTCTGGAACCAGCGATCGGTAGATACGATGTTGGGGCTCCCATTCAATATTGCAAGCTACGCTTTATTGCTCCACTTATTGGCGAAAGAAACAGGTCTGAAGGAAGGAATGTTGGTGGGTTTCTTGGCAGATGTCCATATCTATGCAAATCATATTGATGGCGCAAAAGAACAATTAAGCCGCGATCCAGAGAAATATCCACTTCCCACGATTCAGACTACTCATTTCAATTCCCTCTTTGATTGGCAGTATACTGATTCAGAGGTGATACATTATCAGTCGTATCCCACCATTACATTACCTATAGCTGTATGAAATTTTCTATAATTGCAGCATGTGACAAGGAAATGGGCATTGGGAAAGGAGGCACCCTTCCCTGGCGGTTGCCCAAAGAACTTGAGCATTTTCATGCGGTGACGACAACGACGCAGGATGCATCCAAGCGCAACGCGGTCGTAATGGGCAGGAAGACGTGGGAATCAATTCCTGCAAGTCGACGACCATTACAAGGGAGGCTCAATTGCGTGATCACGCGGGATGCGAATTATTCGCTCCCCGCAGGTGTAGTAAGGTTTGGATCATTGGAGGAGTGTCTGGAATATTTGGAGCAGTTGAGACCCCCTCAAGCTCCCCCTTCGCAAGGGGGAGACACCCGATTGTCCCCTCCTTACGAAGGAGGGGGTGGGGAGGTCGAGCGCGCGTTCATCATCGGCGGGGGAGAGCTTTTCAAGCACGCAATCACCATGCCTGCATGCAGTACGATTTACCTCACCGAGATAGATGGAATTTTCGGTTGTGATACTTTTTTCCCCACCATTCCACAGGACTGTTTTCAAGAAATTGAACGATCTGATCTTCATGAAGAGCACGGAATTCGATACCAATTCGTCCACTATGAGAGAAAAACATAATCCCACTATTTCACGATCGATCGTATCATAGGGGGATAAAGTTTTTAGGGCGATGAATAATGTTTTGTTCCATGAAAGAATACAAAGGGAAACTTATCGTCATCGAAGGCACGGACGGGTCGGGGAAAGCGACGCAGGTTAAATTGCTCGCCCAACATTTGCGACGCAGGCATATTCCAGTGCATGTGGTTGATTTTCCGCAGTATGGGAAGGACTCAGCAGTGCTTATAGAACGGTATTTGCATGGTGCTTTTGGGCCGATTGAGCGCATTGATCCATATCTTACCTCAATTCTGTATGCAATGGATCGTTATAGTGCGCGGGAAAGGGTATTGCGCTGGTTGAAGAAGGATATCGTCATTGCGAACAGATATACGACTGCAAACATGCTCCATCAGGCGGCGAAGATAAAATCACGTGAAGGGCAGAAGAAATATATTTCTTGGATTAAAAATTTTGAATATAACGTCCTCGGGCTCCCCAAACCAGATAAGGTGTTTTTCCTCGACGTGCCTCCTTTATTGAGTTCACGTTTGGTTCTCAAGAAAGGTAGGAGGGAATATTTACGGGGCAAAAAGAGAGATTTGGCAGAGCGAAATTTCCGTCATCAGCAGGCAGCGTATGCGATTGGCAGGATGTTGTGTCGCAAAGGGGAATGGACGAGGATTCTCTGCACCCGCAATAGAAGCCTCTTATCGCCGAATGAAATCCATAAGAGCATTTTGAAGGCAATACGTAGGATGGTAAATAAGATGTAGATGAAGACATCAGTTTGGAGCGATCGCACCAATTTGATGCCGAGGAACTAGGCAATAATATATGAAGCAAATAATTGAGACCATCATCGGCCTGGAGGTTCATGTACAGCTCAAAACTAAGAGCAAGATGTTTTGCGGGTGCGACAATCGGGGCGAGTATTTGCCGCCGAATACCTGCGTGTGCGAGACTTGCTTAGGGTATCCTGGAACATTGCCTGTGCCCAATCGTCAGGCAATCGAGTGGGCGTTAAAGACCGCGATGGCGCTGCATTGCGAGATCCTGGAAGAATTTAAATTTGACCGCAAACACTATTTCTATCCCGACCTTCCCAAAGGCTATCAGATCAGCCAGTATGACCAGCCCTTGTCGCGGAACGGGTTCCTTGAGATCGAAATCAAGGAAGGGGGTGTGAAGAAGATAGGGATTACCAGACTGCATCTTGAAGAGGATACAGCAAAGTTATTGCACAGCGACGACGGCTCCACCCTTGTTGACTTTAACCGGGCAGGCACGCCGCTCATGGAGATAGTATCCGAACCTGATATACGCACGCCACAAGAAGCAAAGGCGTATTTGCAGGAGTTGCGCTCGATCGTCCGTGCGCTGAAAGTTTCTGACGCGGACATGGAAAAGGGGCACCTGCGGTGCGATGCCAACATCTCGGTACGCAGATTCACGCAGATAGATACGCAGATTCACGCAGATAGTGTTGAGAAGTTAAATACCAAAATAGAAATTAAAAACCTTAATTCATTCCGTGCAGTTGAGCGCGCATTGGCGTATGAGGAGAAGCGATTGGTAGAGTTATTGGAGCAGGGTGAATACCCCACCGTGCAAGAGACGAGAGGATGGGATGATGCGAAAGGTGTCACGGTATTGCAACGAAGTAAGGAAGAGGCCGAGGATTACCGTTACTTTCCCGAGCCCGACATCCCACCCTTTCGGATGTCGAAGGAGGAGGTAGGGGATATCCGTGCGAAGATCCCCGAGTTACCACGCGAAAAGCGACAACGATTTGTGACGCACTACAGGTTTTCCGCAGCGGATGCACGCATCATTGTTGCTGATGAGCATTTGGCCGATTTCACGGAAAAAGTAATTTCAGAGCTTCTCGCCTGGCTCGTGAGCCTTCCGGGTGAACTTGATGAGGCGGAAGTGTGGGAGAAATATGGCGATAAACTTAGCAAACTGACCGTGGGGTGGCTTACGTCAAAGTTGGGGGGCGTGCTCGCGGCGCGGGGCGAGACCTATGAAAGTTTGAAAGTAACACCAGAGGATTTCGCCGAATTCCTGACGCTCATCTACGGGCATACGATTTCTTCAACCATTGCGCAGGAACTCTTGGCAAAGATGGTGGAAACGGGAGAGGATCCGCATACCCTTTTAGAAACACTCGGCGGCGGCCAGATCAAAGATACCGAAACGTTGGGTAAGGCGGTGGACGAGGTGATTAATGCAAATCCAAAAATCGTTGCTGACTTCAAGGGAGGTAAAGACGCAGTGATGATGTATTTAGTAGGGCAGGTGATGAAGGAAATGAAAGGAAGGGCGGATCCGCAGTTGGTGCAGAGTTTGTTGAGGGAGAAATTAAGTTGAAATTGCGCTCGTGAATATCCTTCATGAACACGCATCCCCGCCTCCAGCGAGGCGGGGTGCTCTGCCTCACCAGCCCGATCCGCCTTCGGCGGAGCCATGCTCGGGCTGGTTGCGGAAGGTTCATTGAAGGACAATTCACTCGCTTGTACTTCAACTTAATATGGGAGGGATGAGAGTTAATGGTGGAGGAAGAAGTTAATGGAGCTTAATGCCTCGTCTTTATTTTTTATCCACTGGATTCTTTTGTCTTTCTTAAACCATGTCATCTGGCGTTTGGCGTACTGGCGGTTGTGGAGGCGGATGAGTGCGAGGGTTTGAGGGAGGGTTTGTGGGCGGTTAAAATATTCTTTCCATTCCCGCAGGTTGATTGAGGAGAGTGCGGGGAGGTGGGGATCATATTTTGAAAAAAGCGTACGGGCTTCTTTTTCTAAGCCCTCCTTCATTTGTTCATTAAGTCGTTGTGCGATTCTTTTTTCAAGTTCTTCAATTGGCCGCGTGGGGCCAAGTTCGAGGGTACGATAGCGTGGCGCGCCTTTTTTTCGCTGGAGAGAAAAGGGTTTTCCCGTTGCATGGATGACTTCAAGCGCGCGTATAATGCGGCGGCGGTTGTGACGATCTATAAAGAGGGCGGCGTCGGGGTCTTGGGAGCGGAGTTGCTGATAGAGTTGCCCTGTCGTAATTGTCATCCCAGACCAAAGATCTCGGGATCCAGACAATAAAAAACCAAAATCATTTTTTAATGTTAGTTTTTTTTCTGGATTCCCGATTTCTCGGGAATGACAAATTCGAACCTGTAACTGCTGTCGTAGTACTTCATTTGGCGGAACGTTGGGGAATGCGAAGTTATCGACAACGGCAGAAATCCACAACCCCGTGCCGCCCACCAAGAAGGGGAGCTTGCGGCGGGAAATGATGTCGTCAATGGTTTGAAAGGCGAGCGCCTGGAAGTGGGTGACGTTAAAGCCCTCGTTTGGCTTTACGACATTGAAGAGGTGGTGAGGAATACTTTGATATAAGGATACCCCCTCTTTTGTCTCCCCCTTTGTAAGGGGGAGAACGAGAGGGGGTTTGGCTGATGCGATGTTGATTTCTCGGTAAATTTGCCGTGAATCAGCATTGACGATTTCGCCGTTGAATTCTCGCGCGAGATCAACCGCAAGATCGGTTTTTCCCGATGCGGTGGGACCGAGAATTACAATAAGTGGCGACAGGTACAAATGGGAGTGTAATCTAATCTTCATGGGAGAGCAAATATCATGGTTATCTCAAAACTTAGAACTTAAAACTCAAATCCACATCTTAGAACTCAAGATCTACAGTTTTGAGTTATGGCTTTGAGCTTTGCGTTTTGAGATTTGAGTTCCGTTTTTGTTTAGTTTGAGTTGCTTGATTATGCGTTTGATAGTGCCGCGATACCCTAGCGTAGTACGCATGTGTAAACGCATTCCCGCTCGTGTACTTCCTTTGGGAGCGCGTTTTCGTTTAACACTCTGCAGTTCCCGACGTTCTGATTTAAGAGATGATGGAATCATATAGTAATATTATACGCATTCTTTCTCAAATAAAAAACTCCCGCATGTATAGGGAGTGTGATATGGTTTGACGGAGCGCTACCTTGTGTAGGTCATGACAATGTGGCGCGCTTTCTTTTGGTCCACTTTTGGCTTCTGGCGGGAGACAAACGAGACGGAAAGTGCAAACAAAGCAAGCGAACAGATGGTAAAAAGCGCGATAATTCTGCCGATCGGAATGCGGATTGACCTTACTGTAACGTTTTCCATAAGAATTTTTTTTCGTATTAATATTTCACTAATTTGTAGCGTCGGAGCTTGTCTCCGACTCACGGGTGGCAGACAAGCTGCCACGCTACCGTTTGATAGTACCCAAAGGGTTTAATTTATTTTGAGATTCTTAAGCCAAATACAAACGTGAGAAAAAAATTTTCCTTTTTTCTCACGCACTGATACTATGATAGCAGATTCGGAGACAAAAGTAAAGAGGAGTTATGTTTTGTTTTGTATTGCTTCTTTTAATTCCTTAATGAATTCCTCTTTACTCTTTGCGTACGGTTTCTCAACGCCGTATTTCCGGATCATGAGCTCCGAGGAAGAAGCTTCTTTGTCCCCAAATACTAGCTGGTAGGGGATCTTATCCGTCATTGCCTTGCGGACTTTGTTGCCAATGGTCGTATTGGTGTCATCAACCATGACACGGATACCGTGACCTTTCAGTTCTTCTGCAAATTGAGACGCGAGCCGGTTATTGCTCGTGCGCACCGGCAGGATGACGACTTGGACCGGCGCGAGCCATGCGGGAAATGCGCCAGCAAAGTGTTCGATGAGGATGGCAAGGAAGCGTTCAAACGATCCCAAGATTGCACGGTGGATCATCACGATGCGCTCATCTTCTCCCTTTTCATTGACGCAGGTAAGGTTGAATCGTTCCGGCATGTTGAAGTCAAGCTGGATCGTGGCAAGCTGCCATTGGCGCCCGAGCGAATCCTGCGCGATAAAGTCAATTTTTGGTCCATACATTGCTGCCTCGCCAAGGCCGTCAATCACATCCCGTGCGCCGCGTTTCTCAATGAGCGACCGCAGCTGTGCTTCTGCTTTATTCCAAATTTGCTTCGTGCCGAGATAGCGGTCAAAGCGTTTTGGATCATAACGCGAGAAGCGCACTTTGAGCGGCATATGGAACGGCTTGTAGAAACTGTCCACAATATCCCACACCGCCATCACTTCTTTTTCCACTTGTGCCATGCGGCAGAAGACGTGCGCATCATCCTGGGTGATCATGCGCACGCGGGATAATCCAGAAAGCTCCCCTGATTGTTCGTCGCGATATACCATCGTCACTTCAGAGTATCGTATCGGCAGTTCGCGGTAGCTGCGAATGCGGCTTGCATAAATTTGTGTGTGATGGGGACAGTTCATCGGTTTCATGGCGAATTCATGGCCTTCGCGTGTGGTGATCCGGAAGAGTTCATTCTGAAACTTTTGCCAGTGTCCCGAGGTTTCGTAAAGCTCTTTCTTGGTAATGTGCGGAATGCACACGCGTTGGTATCCATACGGCATTTGGAGGGACTGTACAAAACGTTCCAGCTCGTCTCTGATAATAGTCCCCCGAGGTGTGAAGAGTGGCAACCCCGCGCCCACGAGGTCAGAAAATACAAAGAGATCTAGATCGCTGCCGAGTTTGCGATGGTCCCTGCTTTCCGCTTCTGCGCGCAAGGCAAGATATGTATCGAGCTCCGCCTGTGTGGGGAACGCCACGCCGTAGACCCTCTGCATTTGTGGGTTATCCTCCTTGCCGCGCCAGTAGGCGCCGGCGACCGTCGTGAGGGTAAATACCCCAAGGTCTTTGGTCGTTGCTACGTGCGGTCCGCGGCAGAGGTCAATGAAATCTCCAGTCTTATATACGGAGACTGTGTTCACTTCTTGGTTCACATGTTCCCGTTCATCTAACTGGTTGCCATAAATCTCTGCAGCAACGGTGGTGGAGTGTATCTCAAGATCGTTGAGCAGCTCTACTTTGTAAGGCTGTTTGAGGGCGTTGAAGAGCGTTTTCGCCTCATGAAGGGTTACATCTTGGCGTTCATAAATGATTCGCTCTTTCGCTATGGCATGCATGACCTCCTCAATCTTCTTGAGTTCCTGCGGCCCAATCCTTACGGGGAGATCAATGTCATAGTAAAAGCCGTTTTCCACCACAGGCCCCACCCCAAATTTCGTAGCGGGATAAAGTTTTAATATTGCTGCCGCAAGGAGGTGGGCGGTTGAATGACGCATGGTTGCGATGTCCATATGTGATGAGAATTATGAATATAGAATCTGGAATTAAGAATATGGAATATAGAGTACCAATTGTAGCGTGGCAGCTCTGGTCTGCCACCCGAGATCGGTTGAGTCGCAGACAAGCTGCGACGTTACAGACGCTACAAACGTGATATTGGAGACTCTTAGGTAATAAAACAACCCCAGCACTCACTCGTGCTCGGGTCCCTGTCTGCGTCAGTCCGCGTATAGTCCGCGGAAGTCTGCGTCTTTGGGAGGTTCCACCCGAATTTCCCCCACCCTTCAGGTAACGTATCGGTAGCTTTTGGGTGGGGGACACTCAATTCATATTGATCAGAGAGCTTAGGGAATTTTCTTCCGCGCGGGTTCCGTCCCGTGCACTGGATTGGTTGAGCCAGTCAATCGCTCCTGACGTAGGCAGGATATACTTATTCAATATCTCTGTCAAGAGGTTGCACTCGTCCATGTTACAGTTGACAGTGGAAAGGACGTAACATGTTGAAAATTCAAGTAAGAAGTGGTTGGCTGGAGAGTTTAATACATAACCCTCTCCTGTCTATGACCACGAAAGCAGAACAA
>JBFLWV010000065.1:0-11302 GCA_040757655.1 Patescibacteria group bacterium
TTTCCCCTATCAACGGCAGAACGCTCAAGGTACGACGATTTTTTCGGGCCGCGATTCTCACGCTGGACGATGAGAGCCCTCAAAAATCGCGATTCCCTTCGCGTTCCGGGAAACACTGAATAGTTACCACCCTCGTGAGCAGTCACTTTTTTGTATATGAGAGGGAAGGAGTGAGCGGGTCATAGCCGTACTGCACTTCGGTACCGTCGTCGTATCCATCACCATCAGTGTCAGGATTAAGGTGGTCAGTCTTGTGCTCCATAAACTCCACATAATCCATGAGCCCGTCTCCGTCGCTGTCTTCAATGCGCTGCTGCGCGGGTGGGGCGAACGCGCTCCCTGCGTTCCATTCATTCATGAGGATCGTGATGGCACGTTCGAACGGCATAGACTCCACAGGTGCGACGATGGTGGAGGTGGGGGAGAGGGGGGCGAAGGTGGTTTGTAGCTCAATTATGCCAAGGGAGTAGGGACCGTATGATGCAGCGGGCAATGGTTCAAGGTGCAGCCGTATCTGTGCGACCTCTTTAGTGTGAGGATTAACCACGAGTTCTCCCCTCACCGCGTTGACATAATCAGTCATATCTCCTGACTGAAGTGGTACGAGTAATGACTGTTCAAGAATAAGAAGGATGAGGGAAGTGATTTGTCGCAGCTCCGGTTTCTTGACGCTGAAGGTGTAGGTGAGCGGTGATGCGGCACGCGTGATATGCCACCACGATGGAGTGTCTTGCAGCGTATAGCTCGCAGGATTTAAAAGAAGCGCCTTGAGTGCTTTATACATAGACTGCGCGGGGGGGAGCGCGACGGAGGCAGTCAGCGAGGAATCAGCAGGAGAGATGGAACGCGTGAGCGTATTGAACACTTCGCTTTTATACCATTGTGCAGCGTCAAATTTCATCCACCCCATTTCTTCGAAGATTTTTAATGGTGCATGCGTGCCTCGTGCGTGGCTAAAGAGGATATACTGCGTTGCGTTGACACTCTTCAGTGCGATCTCGCCTGTTTCTCTCGTGGTTCCTTCGGACGTAGCGAGGGAATACGTCGAAGTGAAAGAAGAGCGCTTTTTGGTCCTCTGTTCATCACCCTGCATTTGCAGGGAGAGGATAAGGGGCGTTTCCTCCTCCGATGTTGAGGATATGGTATAGGGGATGGTTGCGCGGAGTGCGAAGTGGAAATCGGGGCGCGCGAGAAATTGCGCACGTGCATCAGTAAGGAGGCGGAGTGGTTCCTGCGATGCGTGAAGGAACCATATAAGAGCACCTGCGCTGATGAGAGCGCCGAGGCCCATGATACGTATGAGAGGTATTTTCACATGGTTTATTAGAACGTGTGTGTATAAGTATATCATTCCCTGTTCCGCAACACCTACTACCTCTCTTGTCGTGAGTGTCGTATAATGTCCTTGTCGCGGTGCATTATGAAAACAATATCCCATTACATTGACGAATACCTAGTAGACCTTGAGGTGGAGAAAGGGCGGTCAAAGATGACAGTAAAGAATTATCGTTTTTATCTGCATCGTTTTGTTGCATGGGCGCAGGATCCCACACCAGAAGGAATCACCCTTGATATGGTCCGCCGTTATCGGCTATGGCTTAACCGTTTGCACGACGAAGAGGGGGCGCCCCTGAAACGTACGACACAGAATTATCACCTCATTGCCCTGCGTGCATTCCTCAAATACCTCGCGCGGCGGGATGTGGCGAGCCTTGCTCCTGAAAAGATAGAGCTCGCGCGCACTCCAGAACGGCAGGTGTCGTTTCTGGAGGGCGAGGAGCTTGCGCGATTTCTTGATGCGCCGTTGCATGGGGAGACGCAGGAGATTGTGCGGTTGCGTAATAAGGCGATTTTAGAAACGCTCTTTTCAACTGGTCTCCGCGTTTCCGAGCTGTGTGCACTCAAGAAGGGCGATGTTCCCCAGAAGCGCAACGATCTCATGGTCCGTGGCAAGGGCGGGAAGCTCCGCGTGGTATTCCTCTCGCCAGAAGCGCGAACGGCGATTGCCGCTTATATTTCGAAACGCCGCGATTTGTCTCCTTATCTTTTCGTCCGCCACGATCGCGCGTCCGCAACATCTGATGCAAAAGAAAAAAGGGAGCGTATGGGTATGACGCCGCGCAGCGTGGAACGCCTCGTGGTCCGCTATGCACGGGCTGTCGGTATTATGAAACATGTATCTCCGCATACGCTCCGTCATTCGTTTGGCACAGATCTTCTGCGGTCGGGCGCAGACCTGCGTGCGGTACAAGAACTTTTGGGGCACGCATCCATCACTACCACACAGATTTATACCCATGTGACGGATAAACATTTGAAGGAGGTATATGACGCTTTCCATGGAAAGACGAGAGAGAAAAAGAGTTAAATTATTGACGTTATTTCTGAATATTGGTATCTTCAACACGTTTCGTGACATTGAAGAATCCAAACTTTGATATTCTCAATTATGCCCCCGTAGTTCAACGGATAGAACTGGAGCCTTCCCCGCCCGACTCGCCTGACGTCCCTATAGTTCAATGGATAGAACGACTCCCTTCTAAGGAGTAAATCGAGGTTCGACTCCTCGTGGGGACATTGGACGAGTCAGGCGGGCGGGTAAGCTCTAAATCAAGGTTCAATTCCTCGCGGGGTACCAGCATTTAAGAGAGAATGTATAGTGCCCATGGTGTAATGGTTAGCATCCAAGCACAATCTCGCTCCGCTCGAAGTGCGAGACAAGCAGAAGCCCTCGAGTCTCTACTGCGGTGGCTATGGTGTAGCGATAGCACAAGGGCCTGTGGAGCCCTTAGTACGGGTTTAACTCCCGTTAGCCACCCCATTGTGGTAGCCACCGCAGTACAGATAGGCCTGCCTGCCCCGTATCGTGCGAACAGAGTGAGCACTGGTGAGGTGGAGCTTATAGAGGCGGTTCAAATCCGCTTGGGCACCTTTGGATAGGTTTTCAGCGTTACTATGTCCAAAGAATCCTCCCCCCATAAGCAGCAACCGACTTCACCAGTTGACCCAATCGTCCAATCGACTATTGACCAGCAACAAAAATTCCTCGCCCCCCTGGTAGAAAAACTGGTTTCCGAAGAAACAAAGTATACTGACCAAGTGGCGAGCATCTTAAGCTCGCCTATTTTGGGGTCAATACGTGACACTGCGGCAACCGTCCTCCAAACCTATGATCTTGCTAAAGAACCGCTTGAAACAACGAAGCACGTCTTAGCGCTCCAGTCGCAATATCATGTACAAGCGCGGAAAGAGCTTGCAGCGCTTGGAAACGCGTTCTTAGAAGGCGCGCCGTACGATCTATCGGAGGGAACTGAATTATATGCCGACGTATGGCTTGCCTCACCGCCAAAAACCGCCCTGCTCGAACAACGTATCGTATCACTCGAAGACGCTTTCAACGAACTTAAACAAAAGGTCATCGTGGGTTTCGAGTAGACCGTGACCGCGTTGTTTGACAAACTCGTTGAGCGCGGTAAACTCTCTCCAGAGTGGAAGAAGGTAAACGGTTATTGTGCATATTGCGGCAATCTGATATTCAAAGTGAAGGAAGTTTCGCATTTCATGGACGGAGAGCACAAGTGCGGGAAATGCGAGCGGATGATAAAGATACCGCAGGAGCTCAAATTCAAATAACAACGTAGTGTCGCGGAGCCTTACGAGGCTTGGCGGCTCGGCTTTACGAAGCCCGATCAGGTGTGTTCTTACGAGGACAGCCCCGATCGGGCTTTTTTGTTTTTATGGCGAACGGCCAAAGAAAATCTACCACGGTTACAAGACAGCAGACGGAGGCAATGTCAGATGTGCTGGCACGGTTCTTCTTTGACTTTTTCACGCGCAAAAACAATTCATCAGCCAACATGAGAAGCGGCAGAGCTACCACCCCAGAGTCGGGATTTTCTGGGGAGGATTTACCTTGCTCTCGGGTGGCGACTTAGCAGCTTCTCCCCAAAAATTCCTCCCCTATGGATACCGTCAGGCTCAAAATCAAAAACTGCCGCATACAAGACCCAAACTTTTTCTGTGAAGAAAAAACGAGCCGCAACACGCGCACGTCGGGCTATAAACAAAGCAAGACCAACAACGCCTTCCGCAAAGAGCTCCAGAAGCGGGGCGTCTACGCGCCGCGCTTCGATCTTGAAGAAACCAATTTCGGCAGGGAGGAGCAAGCGCTCGTTATTGAGTTCTCGGCTCCCAAGCTCATCAACGGTCATTCACTCGCTGAAACGGGAGAATCACCAGAATAAGCATGACAAGAATGGCAGTCGGGAGCGGTGAATAAGTATGACGACTGGAGAAGCGCGAGACAGTGAATAAGGGTGACAATGCCATCGAAACAAAAAAGCCCGACTCACTCAAAGTCGGGACGCTTATTTTGTTCTCCACTCAACTGGGGGTGATAGTGATTGAGTCGCATCAATGAAGGACAGAGTTTTGCGATTCTTGCGAACCGCACATTGATACGCTCATTATCACCGCCCAGATGACTGGAGAGCCCTTCGCCTCTTCTGAACCCGCCACACCTGACAGGCTCGGAATAGGCGGGAGGGACAACGTGAATCGTTACCCTCCGCGCTTTGGTAGTCAAACCCTGATGAGCTCGTGTTTGAGCTCATACTCGTCCAGAAGCTGAAGCGCCCTGTCGTACTGTTTGCCCGTTTTTAGTATGACGGGGCAAATGTGTTTCAGATAAGGCAACGTGGCGAGTAGAGCCTTGAGGCGTCGCGCTGACCGCTCCCAAGAGTGCTTGGCGAGTGTTCGTTTTACAAACTCCTTAAACTCGCGCACCTCTTCAATGCGGGACTGGTTAAGCGTTTGCGCGTTGAACTCCTCACGCGTGACGCTTATCACGTCTGACACGATGTCGCACCCTTGCATGAAGTCAAAGCACCAACCCTCCCACGAATCTACCGCGCCTGAGAGCTTCCGTTCGCTACCCGACGTGCACCTGAAATGCCCGATGCCCGACAATTTGCCACCGATAATCTCCTCGGCCACGGCAATGACCTGTTTCATGTCTTCGGCACCCTTCTTGTGCCGTTGCTTGAGGTCGGCAAATGCTTCCTGCTCAAACTCCTTCTTCCTCGCGGGCGACATAGGGTACCAGCCGCTGGATTCGTGCTCCCTACTGTATTCGTCAGGTTGCACTGCCAGATACGCCACAAGAGTCAAACTTGCTATATTTCAAATTAGAGCTTACAATTGAAATAGCTAATATCGTTATTTCAACTTTCGACAAACAAATATGGCTAACTTATCACAATCACACTTTAAGGCAGGTACCTACAAAAAGCACTTTTTCGGCAAGGATTACGAATACCAAAGTTTCTCCCCTGCGCTCATTAACCAGCCCTTCGAATGGCAAGATAAGAAAATAACCATGTTTCTTGAAGAGGCGGCGCGGCTGTTGGGGGAGCTCAATGCCTACTCCCAGCTCGTGCCTGACGTGGACTTTTTCATCCGCATGCATGTGGTGAAAGAGGCAACCACCTCCTCGCGCATTGAAGGCACGAAAACGAGGATTGACGAAGCCGTACTGCCGAAAGAGGAGATCGCGCAAGAGAAGCGCGACGACTGGACTGAGGTGCAGAATTACATCAAGGCGGTCAACACGGCGGTTGAACGGCTCCAAGGGCTCCCGCTCTCCATGCGCCTGCTGAAAGAAACACACGAGATACTTCTTGCAGGCGTTCGCGGCGAAGCAAAGCAGCGGGGAGAGGTGCGCACCAGCCAGAACTGGATCGGCGGGTCGTCAATCGCTGATGCGGTGTTCGTGCCGCCGCATCACGAGGAAGTGCCCGACTTGCTTACCGACCTTGAAAAATTCTGGCACAACAAAAAGCTTGATATTCCCCATCTCGTCACAATCGCGCTCTCCCACTACCAATTCGAAACCATTCACCCTTTTCTCGACGGCAATGGCAGGATAGGGCGCCTGCTTACCGTACTCCAATTGGTGGATTACGGGATTCTCGGGAAACCCACGCTGTATCTCTCTGACTTTTTCGAGAAGCATCGCGGTGAATACTATGACGCGCTCACCCGCGTCCACACCTCGAATGACATCGAGCACTGGCTCAAATTTTTCCTGACAGGAGTTGTTACCACGGCTACTAATGGAAGAGAAACGTTTGAGAAAATCATTATGCTCAGGCGACAGTACGAGCAAAAAATCATGGGCTTGGGCAGGCGCGCCAAACTCGGCGGACAACTCCTCCTGCATCTTTTCTCCCAGCCCATCATCAATGTAAGCCAAGCCAAAGACGCGCTCAAAGTAACCTATAACACCGCAAACACCGTGATGATGGAGTTTGAGAAACTGAATATGCTCCGTGAAATCACAGGCCTCTCCCGTAACAAGCTCTTTGCCTTGCAAGAATACCTTGATTTGTTCAAAAAATGAGAATCGAAATATGACTCCCCAAAAATACGAGATAAAGCCACGTGCGGGTGTGGGCTATATCCGCGAGAGCACGGAAGACCAGGACAAGGGATTCTCGCCCGACAACCAGAAACGGCAGATCGAAGAATACGCCAAGCGCAACAATATCACGGTCATCGAGTGGTACAAAGACCTCATCACAGGCACGTCAGCGACCAAGCGCGACGACTTCCAACGCATGATGGCCGACGCAGAGCAGAAAAAGTTCGAGGCCATCATCGTCTACCACACCTCGCGGTTCGCTCGCAACGTCAAAGAAGCGCGGACATTCAAGACGCATTTGCGGGAGAAGCTCGGGATTGACGTGATGTCGGCAACCCAGCACTTCGGCGACTGGAAAGACCCAAGTGCGTTCCTGAATGAAGGCGTCAACGAGCTCTTCGATGAACACTACTCGCGCCAGCTGAGTTTTTGGGTGCGCAATTCTCTCATGGAGAAACAACTCCAAGGCTACCAGCGCGGCAATCCGCCTTTCGGGTACTACAAGAAACGAATAAACCCCCACGAGAAGGACGAAAAGCCAGTATATGAAAAAAAGTGGCGCATACATCCCAAAGAATCAAAAATCGTCATCCGCCTCTACAAGCTCTACGCTACCGGCAAGTATTCACTCTATGACCTCATGAAGCTTATGAACAAGGAAGGCGTGACGACGAAGGAAGGCCAGCCATTCACGTACTCATCCGTCAAGAGTATCATTTCGAACAAAGTCTACCTCGGACTGGTGACCTCCCCTCGCAAAAAAGACCTTCCCGACATCCCAGGCAAGCACCCGCGCATTATATCGGACGCCCTGTTCTATAAAGCGCAGGCGACGCTCCAGAAGAGGAGAAACACCACCGGCCGTCCGGTGGCGCAACACCGCTTCTACCTCCTGCAAGGGATAGTGTACTGCTACGCATGCCGGAAGTGGCTAGAGGGGAAGGAACACAAGCCCAAGGCAAAAATGATACCGCGCATGTATTGCAAGTGCGTTCCAGAACGGAAGAAGAATGGACAGAAAGTTGAGCACCTTTACTACTCCTGCAATATCAAAAAGGAGACCAAGCAGTGCGCACAACCTGACGCGCCGTGCCGGGTTATTGACCAGCAGGTGCTCGATTTTATGGAAGGCTTTACCGTGCCTGAGGATATCATCCAAACGACGCTCGAAAAACTTGGCAAGCTCTTTGACCAGAAAGACAAGGCGCCGAAAAAAAACGAAACCGCGAAGGCAATCCAACAACTTGAGAGAAAAAAGAAAAAACTTACCTTCGTATTCCGAAATACTGACCAGCTGACCGAGGAACAGTATCTTTCCGACCTCCGCGAAATTGACGAAAAGATTGCGCATCATCGCCAGACTGCCCACATACCTGAGCCGACGCGAGGCGTTTCCAAGGCTTTTGCCCTCAAGGAGACCGAGAAGTTCTTACGGGACTTCCGTCGCTTCTGGCACACTGATATTGGCGATGAGGAACGGCGGGCGTGGATACAAATGTGCATCAGGCGCATTTGGGTGCGTAACAAGCGAGTGGTGGCGATAGAGCCGTACGATGACTTTAAGCCCCTGTTCGGTTCATTAGAGAAAGTCATTGCTCAATCCCGCTTGGGCACCCCATATAAACACCTCCCCTTCTTTGGGGGAGGCGTTTAAATAGTGTAAGAGAGGATTGAGAGCAAATCTCACGCAAGATTGTTGTCTTGTGGTGGCACTGCGGTATCCTGGCCCTTTTTCCTCCTCATGAATGGATAGAAATACATGTAGAGGCCGGTGAGCGCCATGCTGAAGAGGATAAGGGCAAACCAGGGGCTTAATTGGTTGTGCAGATAGCGTATCATCCCGAGATCAATGAATCTCAAATTGTTCGCCACGAAGATAGAATATTTCAGCAGCACCCCAGTGCCTGCCATGATCAGGATAAAGAGAGAGATCACGAGCACCAGCAGGCGATGGATTTTTTTAGTCGCGAGATAGGTATTCATAGAGCTGTAATGCTTTATTACTCTCTTTCTTCTTCTCTTTCATATTCATCCCCTCTTTCTCCCGCAGGAGGGAGGCGGGAAGCGTTTTGGGCAGCATTCTGGATTGCGGCAGGAGAAACTTGCGCGCCAACTTTGCCGATGAGAAGCACTGCGTGCTGTTGTTTTGCGGTCGCGGAGTGACTACCTTTGCCTCCTTTGATGAGGAATGCCTGGGTTGCGTCGGTGCCGCAATACGAGGTAATTGCCTGCGCACCGCCGGGGTGGAGATTTTTATAAGCGGTCACCGCGTAGACATTCTCCTCAATTACCATCCAACAGTCTTGTGGCGTGTCATGTTTTGTAATTTCATCCTCACTAAGGATGAGCGCTCCGTTCTGTGAAGAGGGAGGAGAATCTTTGAATGAGTTTTGTGGGCTGTTGGGGTTCAGAAACTGTGTTTGGCGCTGATAGCGTGCCGCGTCATATCCTGTTCCAGAGAGCACAAGGATGCTGCCAATGATGCCAGTGATGATTTCCTTTTTCATATATTTAGTATAAGTCACTTTCTGACAGATGAGTAGAGAGACTTTTATGGTATCAGCGTAATGCGCTATACTGACGGTACTTTACAGTTAAATTTTTATGTCAATCTTCTATCCTCTGGTGAGTGTCTTCGCGGTGAGCCTTGTGTCGTTTGTCGGGCTCTTTGCGTTATCTGTTAATACCGACCGTTTGAAAAAAATTATCTTCATCCTCATCAGCTTTGCGGCGGGTGCCTTATTAGGCGATGCACTCGTCCACATCCTGCCTGAGCTGGTTGAGGAGTATGGATGGGATATGCAGGTGTCAGTGTATCTTCTCCTCTCTCTCATACTCTTCTACTGTTTGGAGCAATTTATCCACTGGCATCATTATCATCATGTGAGTGAAGATGAAAAACATCCAGTCGGCATCCTGAATCTCGTGGGAGACGGATTTCATAATTTCATTGACGGATTAATTATCGGCGCGTCATATCTCGTGAGTACCGAGGTGGGCATTGCCACCACGCTCGCGGTACTATTTCACGAGATTCCGCAGGAGATCGGAGATTTTGCCATCCTGCTCCACAGCGGGTTTACGAGAAACAAGGCGCTCCTCTATAATTTTTTTTCAGCGCTTACGGCAATCTTTGGCACGGTGCTTGCACTGTGGGCAGGAGCACAGTTTGAGGAGGTGCTCCCTTTTCTCCTCTCGCTCACTGCCGGAGGATTCATCTACATCGCGACTGCGGACCTCATTCCTGAACTCCATAAGGAGGTGGACGTGCGCAAATCACTCCTCCAGCTGCTTTCCCTGGTGTGCGGTATGGGACTCATGTTCCTCTTGCTCATCGTTGGATAACCATTGATGCCTCAGGTTTTTAATGCGCGGTGTGTGCGCGCGTTTTATCGTATCGGAATTTCAATATTGAAATTCCGACAGACACTTTACCCTTCGGAAAAGTGCTGGACTGCGTTAGGCTACCGTGCCGATACGACCCAGCACTTAAGCGCAGCTTTAGTGCTGTCCATCAGGAAGTTAGTGCCCGAAGGGCCTTGTATATCCCTGCGTGAGAAGCAACCACCACATCACAATCGCAAAGAGGATCCGGTAGATGCCGAAGGGGGTGAAGGTATGTTTCTGGATAAAGCGCACAAACCATCGTACGACTGCATACGCAACAAGGAATGAGAAAGTAAATCCAAACAAGAGTAACACCACTTCACTTTTAGAAAATGAAGCGCCTGAACGCAGCACATCATACCCGCTTGCCGCCAGCATAGTAGGGACCGCGAGCAGGAATGAAAATTCTACCGCGGTTTTTCTATCCCACCCCATGATGAGGCCTCCGATGATGGTCGCAGCCGCGCGCGACACGCCGGGGATGATTGAGAGGGATTGGAATACACCCACTACTATTGCCTTGTGCCACGTGAGTGCAGTAATTGTTGAGAGACGATTATCAGAAGGCCTCTTCGCGTGCCACCACTCGAACAGCAGGAGTGCCACTCCTCCAATTCCCAGTGCCCACACCGTGATGTGCAGATTAGTGAGCAAGGTATCTTTCACGAGGTGGTACAGCGCAGCACCCACTATCGCAGTCGGGAGGAATGCGACCGCCACACGCTGCCATACCAGCGCGTCACGGAGTAAGGTTTTCCCGTAGCGAGTGAGCACGGCACACATTGCGCCCAACTGAATGAGGATTTCAAAACTGGTACTGAACGCAGATGCCGAGATGCCCATCAGGCGGGACGCCACGATCAAATGCCCGGTTGAGGACACAGGCAGGAATTCCGTGATGCCTTCGATGAGGGAGAGGATGAACGTGTGGAGTAACGTCATGATCCTAGTACCGTATCTCGTTAGTGCCCCATAGTGAAGTGCCATTGAAATTATCATTATAAATTTAAGGAAACCATCATACCTGGCTATGGGATATCAAAGAGATACGGCACTAGTATACACGTTTTTATTTTCTCTTACCTAATGTTTTCATTCACGAATATAATTGATACGTACGGCTGGCCACCGCTCGATCATGTAATCAAGTAGATCGATTTTACAATAAATAATAAGTACCAGCTAAATCCGGAAAGCACTCGTGAAATTGTGCGGGGGTTTTGTATTTGTGGATGGTTGGAGAATGAATGATGTTTTTTTTTCATCGTTCTGGATTCCCGATCCCCGTAGCAGAAACTCCGCTTCGCTACGGGGCAAGCTCGGTCGGGAATGACAGAAAGGGATTCCTCAGCTACGCTTGGAATGACAATGTTCAAGTCCACGAACATAATTGACAGTCAATAAGAGCTTGTTTTGCGTGTGAAAGTTCGACCGTTTGGGTTAGTTTGGCATCGATAAATTTCATCAGCGCTTCGATTTGTTCCTGTCGTTTCA
>JBFLWV010000066.1:0-21823 GCA_040757655.1 Patescibacteria group bacterium
AAGGTTCATTGATCAGAGGAGGGAAGGCAAATCTGCTTCGCTCGGGAAGTTTAATCAGCCATAATGTTCGTGAATGGAAAGTGCGGGACGGAATACCTTCATTTTGGTTTTTGACTTTTGATTTTTGGATTTATACAAAGATATGCCCAAAGCACAATTCCCGATGAGCGAGTCTGCCACGAATGTGGTGAATTCCTACCTCGATGAGGCGGTGAGACTTGGAGCATCGGACGTGCATATAGAACCTGATGCTACGAGGGTACGCATACGGTTCCGTATCGATGGCACGCTGCGTGAGGCAGGGAGCGAGGATGTTGATTTTCTCCCAACTCTCGTGTCCCGTATCAAGGTGCTCTCAAGCCTTGATATTTCAGAGACGCGGATTCCGCAGGACGGAAGATTCCAGCTTAAAAAAGGAGGCAAAGAGCTCGATGTGCGCGTGTCCGTGTTCCCCACCAGTTTTGGCGAATGCGTGGTGATGCGTCTTTTAGACTTAAGCCGCGCGTTGTTAAGTTTTGACCAGTTGGGGGTGCGAGGAGCTGATTTGGAGAGACTCCCGCGCATGGTGAACAAACCCAATGGTCTTCTCTTGGTAACAGGTCCTAACGGATCTGGCAAGACTACCTCTCTTTTTTCATTCCTCAATACCGTTACCACACCAGAAAAATGTGTGGTTACTTTAGAGGATCCTATCGAATATCGCCTGCCGAACTTACGCCAAACGCAGGTAGATTACGATATTGGGCTCAATTTTGCAAAAGGCTTGCGGGGGCTTTTTCGTCAGAATCCTGATATTATCATGGTGGGCGAGATACGCGACCAGGAGACCGCGCAGATTGCAGTGGAAGCAGCACTCACTGGCCATCTCGTGCTCACGACGCTGCATACAAATGATGCCGTGGGGGCGGTTGCACGTCTCGTGAATATGGGGATAGAGCCATTCCTCATCGGATCCGCCTTGATCGGCGTGGTTGCCCAGCGCTTGGTGCGCAAAGTCTGCGAGAGTTGTGGGAAGGAATTTCATCCACCGCAGACGTTGCTCACGGATTTAGGGATACACGAGACGGACGCGGTATTCCGCAGGGGGGAGAAATGCGATGCGTGTGCATTTACCGGCTATCGGGGCAGGACCGGAATTTTTGAAGTTCTCGAGGTGACCAAGGAGACAGAGACTATGATAACTGCGCGCGAGCCGATTGAGCACATCGAAACGAACGCGCGCATGGCAGGCATGAAGAGCCTTCGGGAAAACGGGCTCTCACTCGCGCGGGAAGGGGTGACCACGTTGGAGGAAATCGTTCGGTTGACGAGAAAAGGATGAGCTTGAAAAATCCCAAATCCCAAAATTAATATGTCGTTTGTAACTGTTACATGTACAAGGTGAAGAAGCAATTGGTTGGATTTACGCTTGTTGAATTGCTGGTAGTCATTGGTATTATTGGGGTTCTCGCAGCCGTGGGGTTCATGACGTTGGGGAGGACAACAGTGAAAGCAAGAGATTCTATCCGCAAGGCAGAACTCGGACAAATGGGGAAGTACTTAGGAAGCGCAGGGACCAACATTAGCCAATATATTCCTCCTGAGGCGCCCACCGAGGGCGATCTTTTTGAACTTATTACTGTGCTGGAGGCAAAATACGGGACGAATATATTCCGCCAGAAGCCTTTTGATCCACTTTTTGATAAGAGCGGCAATGTGTCGGGGTTTAGATATATGCTCGATGCGCAAAAAGATATTGCGATATTTGCGAATCTGGAAAATAAAGAGGAGCCGGTGACGCTTCCCAACCTATCTGCACCCACCCCTCGGGGAGGTAATGGGGTATTCCAAGGCGCAGGTGCGTGGGAGAAGGGATGGAACGGGACAGATCGGTATTATCAAGTATCCAATTAAATCGAAAATCCCAAACCCCAATTTCAAAATCCTCAATCATTCAATGACCAAATTTGGACATTGGGATTTGCGTCAGGATTAGAGTAGTTGTAGGTATAATATTTTAATTATGCGTTCTCTCCTCTCCATCGCCACGTTGGTTGGCACCATTATGGGCGTGGGGATGTTTGGGCTGCCCGCAGTCACTGCGGAAGCGGGATGGTTCTATTTTGTCATCATTGTCCTTATCGTGGTGCCTGTGGTCGTGTTCACTCATCTCGCGTATGCGCATGTCGTCGTGCTTACCGCAAGCCGTGCCCGGTTGCCAGGATATGCGAGCATATGGCTAGGGCGGACAGCTAAGCATGTGGCATTCGCGTCCCAAGCCTTGGGGCTGATAGGCTCGTCGCTCGCCTATCTCATGATCGGGGGGTCGTTTCTCACCAAGCTCCTCAGTAGTCTATTGCCGACACCGTCGTGGGTGGGAGTTGCTCTTTTCTTTGTTGTGGGAGCGGTGCTCGTGTGGCGAGGCGTGAAGAGTATCGCGGGTGCAGAACTCGCCATGGTGGGGATGATGCTTTTTGCGATTATCGTGCTGGGAGTCGCTGCATTTCCTTCGTGGCAGAGTGCAAATCTTGCGGTCATTCCATTGAGCGGTGCGCCGTGGCGCGCCTATGGTGTACTTCTTTTTTCTTTGTGGGGCATGGCCGTGATACCCGAAGTGGCGGAAGTGTCGTCGCGCCGGGGTTTAGGCGAGGTGGTGGTGAGTGGCGTCATTTTTTCCTTCTTCGCATCTGCAGTTTTTGTATTTATTGCGCTGGGGGTGAGCGATGGCGCTATTTCTTCGGATGCACTCACCTCGTTGAGCATGTACCTCGGGAAAGGAGTGAAATTATTTGGATACGGGTTTGGCGTACTTGCCACCTTTACCTCGTACCTTACTCTGAGCCGTGTCACGGTGGATATGCTGCGTTACGATTTCCATATCAAGGCGCTTGTATCCTTCCTCTCGGCTATGGTTATTCCTCTCATTCTTCTCCTGTTGGGATTGAATGATTTTATCACCGTGCTTGCGTTCACCGGTGCGGTCAGTCTCGGCATTGAAGGAGTGTTGGCGATGATGATTGAGGAGCGTGCGGTGCGCGCGCGTCCGCATCGTAAGGTGTTGCACATACCGTCCCTTGTGCGGAGTTTGGTGATTTTGTTGTTATGCGTTGGCATTTCCCTTGAACTCCTTGCGACCATAGGGCCCTTGCGGTAGAGTGTAGTCAGATGAAACATTCACTCTCTCCACATCACGAGACAGCTTCAAAGGTTCTCTTTCAAGAATCGGTATTTTGGTGTACGTGGCAATACCTTCTTGTATTGCTTCCAATTATTCTTCTCTTCACTCTCCCTCAAATCGCTAAAGCTCAAACCTCTCCTTACACCCTCACCGATGATGTCACAGGCGGTGATTGTATTCTTTTCGGAACGTGGAATGAGAGCACCAAAACCTGCACCATGGCTGCTAATATCGGTGCCGCTATCGTAATCGTCAGTGATGGTATTACTTTAGATGGAAATGGCCATTCTCTGGACGGAACTGGGTCGAGCACAAGATTCGGCATCGAGGTGCCCTACCACCAATATGTCACAGTGCAAGATGTGCAGGTATCACATTTCGAGGCAGGGATCGTGGTGCACGATTCGCACCACATCACCCTTCTCCAGAACAGGGCAACAGAAAATGCCAGCGGTATATCGGTCGAGCGATCGAGTGACGTATGGCTCGACCACAACACCATTGACTCTCATACTGACTATGGTCTTTCCATACAATTCACCACTACCTTTACGCTCACGGAGAACGCGGTTCTGAATAATCACTGGGGCATTGTGCTGAGTGCGAGCACGAAAGGTATGCTCTCTGGGAACACCATGACAGGAGCGTGGTCTAATTTCTCCATCACAGGGGATGATACCACCGACTTTGACCATGAGATAGACGCCACCAACCTCGTGGAAGGGAATCCAATACGGTACTACAAGAATATATCCGATCAGGTTCTGGATGGCGCTACCCTCCCTACCGGCGCTCTGTACTGCATTTCCTGCCAGAACACCACCTTTTCTCATTTCATCGTTTCCTCCTCTACAAACGACGGCATCCTTTTGTGGGATACGCACCACTCCCGCATTGAACACAGTACCTCCACCGACAATAGGGTTGGAATCCGTCTCGAGCAGTCGAACAATAATACCCTTACGCAGCTCTATACTGCGCGCAATGATAATGCCATCGTGTTCGTATCCTCCCGCAACAACACCGTTACCAATGCAACCCTTGAAGCCAATACCACTGCTCTCGCGCTCGCCTATGAGGCCAATGACAACACCCTCACCCACAACCACATCACCGGCACAGGGCAGGCCATGGGCGCCACAGGGGTGAGCATCACTGCCTCAGGGGGGAATCTCGTGATCGAGAACACCATGGAGGATACTTCGTATAACATCATGATGAGCCATGCTCCTAGCGCTCCTGAGCCGAATCAGTTCTTTCACAACAACCTTCTGCGATATTATGATAAAGGAGTTATACTCTTCGTGGCAGGCCCTAATGAATTCCACGACAACTACTGGGATGGGTATGACGAACCATGGGAAGGGTGCTTTGATGAAGATCATAATAACATCTGCGATGCTCCCTACCTGTTTACCGGAGGTCAGGATAATCATCCATGGACGAGGCAGGATGGCTGGCTTGCGCAGAAAGAGCCTGTCATCCTCATTCCCGGCATCACGGGATCATGGAATTGGGATGTGCTTTTTAATGATGGGAATGGAGGCACCTGGCAATTCCCACCTTTCACCAATGTGTACCAACCGCTTGTTGAGAAACTGAAAGAGGACGGCTATGAAGAAGGGAAAACCCTCTTTATTGCGTTCTACGACTGGCGCCAGCCGAACGTGATCTCTGCGCAGCAGTACCTGAAACCAATGATAGATCAGGCAAAACAGGCATCAGGCACAGACAAGGTAGACATTGTAGGCCACTCCATGGGCGGCATCCTTGCCCGCGCCTACATCCAAGGCGGTCATTACGAGCATGATGTAGACCAGCTCATTACCCTTGGCACCCCGCACTATGGGTCAGGTGATGCCTATACGGTGTGGGAAGGAGGACACATACCTGCTAATTGGGATATAGCATATCAAGTGGCCTTAAAATCATATCTCTTTCTCCGTACTCATGAATTGGGTGACCTTTCACGATATAACGAAATACATCTTAATATTCTTTCTCTCCGCGACCTCCTCCCCACTTATGACTATCTCAAAGACAAAACCACTAATACCATCAAACTCACCAACACCCTCCATGAGCAAAATACTTTCCTGAATGTCTTTAATCCCAAAGCAAGCGAGCTTAACGCTCTCGTAAGGACAGTGACGACCATTGCGGGCGATGATCAATACACGGTGGGTGAGATTCCAGTAATTGAGCGATCCCCTCAAGAGGATCCTCTATGGATAGATGGTAAACCCGATCCCATAGACCCCGAGCGCAATAGTGCTGAAGGCGATAATACCGTACTCCTTTCCTCTGCCCATCTCCAAGAAGCTATAGACCAAGTTACCATCCATGACACCACACACCGTGATCTAGTCTCAAAAGCAGCCCCTTCCATCTTTACTCGCCTCGGGCTCCCAGACCCAGGCACCTTGGAGCTCGTAGCAGGACCAGAGACCATCCTTGCATTTTGGTTTGCCTCTCCCATCCTCCCCACAGTTACTGACCCAGAAGGCCATTCCATCTCAAGAGACACTTCCACCATCACAGATGCGATCTATTTTGGCGAGGATGACTCGAGCGGCAAGAAGATGATCCTTATCCCACATCCCCTTCAAGGACAGTACCACGTTGATCTTGCAGGAATTGGAGAAGGGCACTATGACTTTGCTACCGCATTCTTCAAACAGGATGTGCCAGATGGCATGCAGATATTCAGCGGTGAAGTGCACGAAGGAGAGGAAATCACCTATGAATCTGCGGTAAACCCTGACGATCCCGAACACCCCGTCGCTACAGAGATTATTGACACCGAGCCACCTACTTTGAATATCCGCTCACCACAGAATGGATCAGAACACCTTGATATTGAAATCCTGCCCTTAACCCTCACTGGTGTTGATTCCCTATCAGGACTTGTAGAACTCAATCTTTCCTTCGATAATACCCTCATCGTATCAACCACCACCACGAGCACCCTTACCCACCTCCTTGATCTATCTCTTTCTCCCCTAGGCTCCCATACCGTGAATGGAACAGGGAAAGATCACGCAGGGAATACCGCGGTCATTGAGGCACTGTTCACCAGTACCACCTCATACGATGCCATCCTTCAAAACCTCGATCATTACGAATCCTTAGGGCTCCTCGATCCTCTCGCCAAGACAATCCTTACTCCCCAAGTGAAGGCAGCACAGAAGCTTGCGCAGCAATACTTTAAACGGCAGCATCCCCGGCTGAAACTTGCACTCAACAAGCTTCTTGATGTACTCGTCAAGGAAGTGCAGAAGCTTGAAACAAGAAGGCTCATCCACCACCCTGCCTCACTTCATCTACAGGAGGAGTTCTTGGCATTGAAACTATAATGGTATGCTCCAAGAAATACTGTCATATTCTGTGCTCATTTTAATTCCTTTGATAACATTGATCATTGTGGTCTTTCCTTATTGGTGGGTGTATAAAAGGCAGCATCCTGTCCTTAAGCGCCATTTGTGGTCTGCGTTTATTGCAGGATTTGGTGGAGTGATAGGGTGGTGGTGGCTGATTGATATCTGGAATAATGAGAGAATTTCGATTTATCTATGGGGAACTGATACTGATGGTATATTGCTTGCATTCCTCCTCTACTCCCTCTTCCTCCCCCTTACCCCTTTTCTATTCTCCGCCGTACGCTCCAGCCGTTTTTCAAAGATTGTCATCCGTCTTCTTATCTCTATAGCCATCTCGCTTTACGTCATCTTTATGTGGCCAATGTACCGAATCATTGATGTTCCCAATGGCGTGGCATTTGCATTGTTCTTTTTGTCCTTTTGTCTCCCCCTTACTCCCTTTGTGTATTATGAGTTTCGGCACCCTGAATTCACGCGCAAGGGAATCATCATCAGAATGTTTCTTTCCTGTTTGATAGTCGCTCTTGTGATTAGCATATGGGTTGTTCTCGCTATTATTGGGTATCGGGGATTGTTTTATCGGTTGAATTAGATTGTTTTATAACGATTTATGTACGAAATTAAAGTGCGCATGATGAATGAGGCAATGGCAAGGAAACTCCTTGAGCCTTTAGACTTAGGAGCACCTCACCATGTAGAGACTGCCACCCATACGTACCTCACTGATGCTCATGTCACAAGGAAAATCAAGAACGAGCAAGGCGTCTTTACCTATACGATCATGCAACGCCATGGCGCAGGGTTTACTTCTACCGCAGAGGAGATTCCTGCATCTCGCGCGGAGGAGCTCGAACGGGAATACCCACGCCGCGTGGCGCTGAACATGACGAGAACCATCTGGCAGGTGGGGGAGGATACGATTGCGCTCAATGTCATTGACAACGTGGGAGTATTTTTAGAATTTAGGGGTGAGGATTTTGAAATGCTGAAAAACTGGCCTCGAAAGATTGGATTCTCAGAACAGCACTATCTCACCCGAACCTATGACGAATTGGCATGACCTTGGACGCGTTTGAACAACTGGTGAAAGAAGAAGTGCTGCGCTTGCCACGGAGGTTTCGTCGAAGGATCAAGAATTGCGCTTTTTTCGTTGCTCCTGAGCCCACCCCTGAGCAGCTACGCAGCGCGCGCGTGCGCAGAGGTTCTACTCTGCTCGCACTCTACGAGGGCGTACCCCAGCTCCGCCGGACGATCACGACGAGTGCGGTATTACCTGACCGCATTACTATCTTCAAATGCCCCCTGGAGGCGCTCGCAGGAGATCCTCCGGATATTCATCTTCTCCGCAAGGCAGTGTATGACACCATCTGGCACGAGGTGGCGCATCATTTTGGGTTTGAGGAGTACGAGGTACGCTCTCTCGAACAAAAACGGTGGCAGCGTACAAGATAAGCGCGCAGTATTAATGTGGTATGAAACTCTACCACCATCTTCATGTCGCAATTGACGGGATCGACGCGCATGGACGTGGCACGGCAACCGTAGGAGGCACGCGCCTCGCGGTGCCATTTGCCTTTCCCGGCGATGAAGTGGACGCGCGTCCCACACACCGTGAGCACGGCGTGCTCGTGTGTGAGCTTCTCACTCTCACCTCTCCTTCTCCCTGGCGGGTAGCGGCGCGGTGCGACCATGCGGATCGCTCAGGGGGGTGCTTTTGGCAAGTGATCGCGTATGAGAAGCAGCTGGAGTGGAAACGAATGATTGCGCAGAGGTGTTTCGAAGTGGCAGGGGTATCGTTCGTAGTGCCTGAGGTTATTCTCAGTGTGCAGCGTTTTGAGTTTCGAAATAAAATGGAGTTTGCAATTGGCGAAGGCATAGTGATTGGCACCAAAGCATTGGGTAAGTGGTGGGAAATCGTCGATATGGATGGGTGTATGCTTCTTTCCCGGGAATCGCGTGAGATAGTGCGCCGCGTGCGCGCATTTCTCCAGCATCATCACCTCATTCCATGGAATGTGCGGCAGCATGAGGGATATGCGCGGTATCTGGTGCTGCGGGAAGGCAAATTCACTGACGAGCGCATGATAACTTTAATTACCGCACCTGGCGCATTACCTGCCGCGCAGGAGTTCACTGAACTTTTAAAACCTCTCGCCACCTCGCTCTATCATGGTATTAATTTTTCTTTGAGTGATACTGCCTTCGCGGATACGCTCACCCTTCTTGCAGGGAATCCATATCTGCAGGAGCGGGTAGGAGCGCTTATGCTCTCTATCAGTCCTAATGCATTTTTCCAGACCAATTCTTACATGATTGAGACATTAACAGATACCGTAGAAAACCTTCTCCAGTTAACGCCTCGCGAGAAGCTCCTTGATCTTTATTGTGGATTAGGATTATTTTCTTTAAAATTCGCGCCACTCTGTGCACAGATCATTGGCATCGAGGCAGTAAGAGAAGCTGTGGCGATGGCCATACGGAATCAAGAAGCAAATAATATAACCAACGTGGAATTCAAGGCAGGGAAGGTGGAAGATTTATCATGGGTCGGCCCTTGGGCAGATGCGGCAATCGTGGATCCGCCGCGTGCAGGACTTCATCCCGATGTGGTGGAAGCGCTGGTGAGGTGCGGGCCTCAAAGGATTGTGTATGCCTGCTGCAATCCAAAAGCGTTCGCGCGCGAGCTTAAACTCTTAAAAACTGCCTATGAGGTCACCGCAGTAAGAGCGTTGGATCTTTTTCCTCACTCGCCGCATGTGGAGTTGGTGGTGAGGTTAGAGCGCGCGTAGCGATCTCAAAACTTAAAACGCAAATCTCAAAACCACAACTCAAAACCAATGAGCTTTAAGCTTTGAGTTATAGATTTGAGTTTTGAGATTTGACATTTGAATTGTGCTCAGTTTCCATGAAATTATGACGTCTCAGAATGTGAAATACAAATCTGGCATTATAGTTCTTGTGGGGAGATCCAACGTGGGCAAATCAACGCTCCTCAATGCATTGGTGGGTAAAAAGATTGCGCCAGTCTCACCCCTGCCACAAACTACCCGGCAGCCGGTGCAAGGCGTGCTCACCACCAAAGAAGGGCAGCTGGTGTTTGTGGATACCCCCGGGTTGTTCAAGGGTCTCAAGGATCACCTAACCGGACGCATCAATCAGACGATAAAGGATAGTATGGAAGGCGTAGACCTTGTACTGTACGTGGTTGACCCTACCCGCATGGTCGGTGAAGAAGAGCTGGCATTGTTGGGCATGGTACGACCGTTGCCGATCCCGAAGTTGCTCGTGATGAATAAGAACGATGTGGGGGATGCGCCGTACCGTGAGGATTATAAGGATTTGCGTGAGGATTTCGCCGCTACGGTGGAAGTATCAACACTCACCGGGAGTGGCTTGAATACCTTGGTCCGTGAGTGTTTTCACCATGTACCAGAAGGGTTCATGTGGTATCCTCCCGAAGAAAAAACGAATATTGCTCGCGCACAGTGGGTTGCAGAAATGATTCGCGAGAAGCTCTATTACTACCTCCATAAGGAATTACCCTATACTGCCACCGTGCGTGTGGAAGAAATCAAGGAACGGGATAATACAATGCTTTATATCCGCGCAGTCGTGGTAACCACGGATGCGCGTTACCGCAAAATGATTATCGGGCACGGCGCGCAGAAGATTAAGGAGATAGGCACGGCGGCGCGCAAGGAATTAAGCCTTGCGCTCAACCAGCCTATTTTTCTTGATCTCACCGTGGAGGTTGACCCGCACTGGATGGAACGTGAGGGGTGACGATAATTGTGGCAAGGAGAATAAGGAGGATACTCATGATGGCTACTCCTATGACGCTCGGATCGTTGCGCGTGGTGGCTGCACTGGCGATTTGCCCTGTCGTAATGGTGACGGGAAGTTTGATACCGGTCGCAGCTTGGGTGGGCTGCACGGTTAAAGGGCGGCCGAGGACGGAGAGGTTGGTGGTTGATTGTTGAATGGTTGCATGATTTATTGGAGAGATTGAGGGAATGTATTCGACAGCGACCTGTGCAGTTTCATTGGGTTCCAAAAGGAACGTGGTTGGCGTGATAGTGAGTGGGAGAAGACCATCGTTGCTTACTTCATAGATGACCATTTCGCGAGAAGGATTCATGACGGTGAACGTACCAGTGATTTTTTTATGTGCGTCACCATTGAGTTCGAGTGCAGGTGGGGACACTGAAATACCTACCGCGTGTGTGGTGGCGGACAATACCCATTGCACCATGAATAGTATGATCAGCAACAAGATGAATTTCATACTGCGTTTAAGGACGTTATGAATGTGTTTGGATGTGATTAACATTAGTGCGCTCGAGCCCAGAAGATGAGCATACCAGTTTTTTGTCCTGCAGCGATTTGAGAGGGTACGCGAAGCGAAGCGCGCACGGATTGCTGGGCGGTGGAGGAAAGCCCAGTAGAAAAGTCTCTCCACCCTGCCTCGTTTAATTCCAGATGGTCGGTAAAGAGCGCGTCTCCATGGACCGTACTTGTTAGGGAGATCCCCGTGTTGCCGGTATTTCGTAGGACGAGTTCACGTGTCGTTTGTGTACCGACAGCTACGTCTCCGAATTGCAGCGTTGCTGGTTCGACCGTGAATGAGATCGTGGGAGGCCCTTCCCTATCTCCTCCGGGAACGGGGAGGACATTCGCAGAAAGTTCTACAGATTGTTCTTCTCCAAATATCCCGAAGTGCCACCATACTTCATCTCTTCCCTTGAGAAGATAGTCTGCCGCACCGACGTTTAATAACACCCCATTCACCCGATACAACCACCCCTTCGTCCCTTCTGCTGTATCGTTGTTGATCGTCTTGAGATACGGGCCCAGTGAAGTCTGTGTGATCTCATACGTAAAACCACATACCGATGCGGCGGCGTGGATGATGTTGAGAGCGGTTCTGAGTTGAGCACTCAAGGTTGCTGTGCCTCCGCAGATCAAGCCTTGCGATCCTTCTATGCGGTACGAAACCGTTGTCTCTTCTTCCTGAGAGGGAGGTGAAGGCGTGAAGTATGCGACCGGAAGATTCTTATCGGCGAGAGCAATCACGGCATACGCCGTTGAAATCGGCGTGAATGAGGTTTCATCAGTGAAGGTTGAGGAATGGGCAAAATAACCACTTGGTTGTTGCAATCCGCGGATGGCGTCCAGTATGTCAATACCATTCTTTTCCCATGCAGTCGAGGTAGGATCTTGTCCTGCTTTTCGTATCGCATACGCAACCCATGCAGAAGATGAAGAGTCGGAAGAATCTGGTTCGTCCGTGTAAGGGTTGCGCGGCCAGAAGTAGGGGAATCCGCCATCCCCATTCTGCGTACTCTTAAGCCAGACGAGTGCGGTTGTCACCGGTTCTTCTGCAGGGGCAACTCCCGCTTCTATGAGCGCTTGAATGGCGGCTGCGGTTGTGTTCGTATCGCCCCAGGACCCGTCATGATACTGTGCGTTGAGGATAGTAGTTTTGCTATCCTGAATGACAGGATCAGTATGGTCTTCGCCTGCCGCGGAGAGTGCCAAAATCCCAAATATGTCATCATTCAGGAGTGTGGGATCGCCAAGCTGACCATCCTTATGGAAGTTTTTCAGTTTGGCAACCAAATCCTCTCCGGTGAAGGTATGCGGGTCATTGCCGCTCGCGGCGATCGCGAGCATGGGCGCTTCGATCGTAATCGCAGAGTTGGTATCAACGATTTTGAGGTGGTCAGTCGAGACATTGGTTTCTCCCGCAGCGATGAGCGCCATGGTGGTCCAGGGATTTGCTGGTTTGGTTTTTAGATAATCAATTGCGCGTGTGATTGGGTCATCGGCGTTTAATGAGAGTGAGGGGGTAAGGAGTGAGGCGATGAGAAGTGCGGTGACACACTTCCACGTCATCCCCGATTTAATCGGGGATCCAGAAGATAAACAGAAACCGTTTTGTTTTTTGTTTTTTTGTCTTGATTCCCGCCTTCGCGGGAATGACGATGGTGGCGTTCGCATATGCAATAAACATAAAAACCACTCGAACGGAGTGGTGGTCTAGCGTGGATAGCAATCCTACGCCATGACCATATTACTACTCTGCTCGGAGATAATATGGCCCGCCTAAGTTTTCCCTCCGCATTGCATGTGCGAAGAAAAGTTTTAAAGAATTATCCTCCTCACACATTGAAGGATAAGGAGGAAAATTTAGGCGGGTGGATTCGCCCCATTCCAGCGATCGGACTTATCCCGCTGAGAAAGCGAGATTCACCGTTGCGGCACAGTGTGGGATTCACACCCACTTCCCTGTAAATAGGGCGATACGTTTATAATGAGCTTCATTAGTGTACTGCGTGGGATCGTAAAGGGGAAGTGGATAACTCATGATGCGTCTGTTATAATGACAGCGAGCATGATCGGAGGGAGATATTACCATGAATATGCCACCACATAGTTCTCTGAATAGTTCTCTGACATCATCGCGTCGTGTAATTGTGTTCGCGGGTGTTTGTGTGCTTGTGGGGATATTGGCGGGATACACGGTCATTTCTTATGTGTTGAAGAACCGGAGATACCAAAGTAATTTTCCTCTTTCTCCCAAAATGACATCAATAACTCCTTCAGCAGGAACACAAGTGCTGAATGTATGGACAAGCGATGATCCCACCACTGGCGCACTGGATGCAAGGGTCACGATCGTTGAGTTTGGTGATTTTGAATGTCCGTATTGTCTTGAAGCATATCCTGTCATAAAAAACCTGCGGACGCAGTATCAGGGCACTATACGGCTTCAGTACCGCGACTTTCCGGTGTCTGATGCACACCCCCACGCCCAGAGCGCGGCAGAGGCAGCAGAGTGCGCCCATGCGCAGGGAAAATTTTGGGAGTATCATGATCTCTTGTTTGAAAACAGCGCGCATCTTACGCGTGAAGACCTGGGAAAGTACGCGCGCCAGCTGGATCTTAACCTGAAAATGTTCAACCAATGTCTTGACGGCCGCGTAAAAGCAGACGAAGTGGTTGCGGATTTTAATAACGGGAGAGCGCTGGGCGTCAATGGCACACCCACGTTTTTCATCAACGGCGTAAAATATGAGGGGGCATTGTCGGAGGAAGAGTTTAAAGATATTGTTGAAGGTTCAACGCAGTAGTATTATGGAAAAAACCATTAGAACTATTTTAGTGGGAGCTGACCATCGCGGATGGCAGATGAAAGAAGACCTCAAGCGCTCTCTTTCAGAATGGGGATATCTCGTCTTTGACGTGGGAACGCGCGCGTATGAAGGAGAGGACGATTATCCTGATATCGCGTACGCTGCTGCGTTAAAGGTGGTGCAAGAGAACAGTCAGGGCATACTCATCTGTGGATCCGGGGTGGGAATGGCAGTGGTAGCCAATAAGGTGCCGGGGATCCGCGCGGCGTTGTGCGCCTCCCCTGAACAGGCGGCCGCTGCGCGGCATGACGATGATGCGAATGTGCTCGTACTCGCGGCTGATTTTCTGACTGCAGCGCAGGCGCGCAGGATCGCGAAGGTGTGGCTTGAGACCGAGTTTGTACCGAAAGAGAAGTATGTGAGGAGGTTGAGGAAGATTACCCTTATAGAGAAGCAGAATTTGTCTAAAAATTTCGAAGCTCAAAGGAATAATTCAAAAATCAAAAGTCAAAACTCAAAAGTTCAATTCAAAAGTTGAAAAGTTTTGACTTGCAATTTTGATTTTTGCATTTTGAGTTTTGAGTTTAGTATGATTGAAGTCCTTCCCGCCATCATCGAAGATACGTATGAAGAAGTTGAGAAGAAGTTGAAACTTGTCGCTCCCTACGTTGATTGGGTGCAGATTGATGTGGGCGATGGCATGTTTGTGGCGCATAGGACGTGGACGCACATTGAAGATTTGTCATCTATTCACCACTCGCCGGCGATCGATCTCCACCTCATGGTAGAAGATCCTCATGCGTATGTGGTACGAGCGTTCACGATCCCGCAGATACAACGGATTACCTTCCATATTGAATCTCCTACAGCGCCTGTTCAGTTGCGCGATACGATCAAGCGGGCGAAAAGAGAGGTTGGGGTGGCGCTCAATCCCAATACCTCGCTTACCCAATTGAGTTCCTTCCATGGTATACTGGACGTACTTCTCCTCATGGGCGTGCATCCGGGATGGGGAGGGCAGGAGTTTATTCCACATACTTGTGAAAGAATCCGGGAAGCGCGTGAGCTTCTCGGGGGGGTCAGGGTCGGTGTTGACGGAGGGGTACATCTCGCCACGGGAACCGCACAAAGCTGTGTCGATGCGGGGGCGGATTATTTGGTGGTGGGCACAGATATATTTAATACTCAAAATCCGGGAGAGATGATTAAGAGGCTGCGACAGCTTACGCCAAGTAAATAATGTAAAACCCAAAATCCAAACTCCAAAATGATGGTGTCCCTTCAGGACATTCCTTCTCATTTTGGATAATTATTTATCATTTTGGTTTTTGGGATTTGGATTTTGGATTATGTACGATGTCATCACCCTCGGCGCGGCGACGCAGGACGTATTTTTGACGAGCAAGGGGTTCCATCTCATGCGCTCGTCGCGTCTCAAACGGATATGCGAATGTTTCCCCTTGGGTGAGAAGGTGGCGGTAGAGCATATCGATTTTGAGACAGGGGGAGGTGCGACCAATGCCGCCGCTACATTCCGTAATTTCGGGTTTACGGTGGGTGTTATAACCAAAGTCGGGGATGATCAGGCTGGCGCTGTCGTCGTGAGTGATCTGCGCTCAAGGGGATTAAAGACTGAATGGGTGCGGCATGTGTCAGGAGGCACGACCGGGTATGCGGTCATTCTCCTCACGCCCCATGGCGACCGCACCGCATTGGTGCATCGGGGCGTATCAGCCACGTTCACCGCGGTAGACATCCCTTGGCAGCAGTTGAGCGCACGATGGCTCTTTATTACTTCGTTGGGAGGGAATATGAAGCTTCTCAAGCGTGTCATTACCGCAGCGTGTGCGCGCGGCGTGAAGGTGGCTTTTAATCCGGGTGAAGAAGAATTACGCGCCGGCCTCCGTACATTATGTGCGTACGGGAGGGCAGCACACGTGCTCTTTCTTAACCGTGATGAAGCATCTCACCTTGCGGGCGGTGAGCATAATGTCCGCCGCCTGTGCAAGATCCTTGCATCAGATTTTCCTCATACTGTGATCGTAACTGATGGGGAGCGTGGCGCGTATTATAGCGATCAGCGCCAGCTGTTGTGGGTAAAGAGCAAAAAGGTAAAGGTGGTGAATTCGACGGGGGCAGGAGACGCATTTGGCTCCGGATTTATTTCTGGTATACTGCGGTGGCATGATCCTATGCCGGCGTTACAGCTCGCTATTCTTAATGCCCTTGGGACGATACAGGAGATGGGAGCGAAACGGGGGTTACTAATGAAATGGCCGTCTCAAGGGGAGCTTATGAGGATAAAGGTACAGCAGTTGTAGAATCTTAGAATGTAAAATCCAAAAATCAAACATCAAAATGAAAATGTAAAATTTTGGTTTATCATTTTGGTATTTGGATTTTACATTTTTGATTTATCTTCTATGTCCAAACCATTTCATCCCAAGAATAACACCGGTTGGCTCAAATACACCATATGCGTGTCCGGCGCAGCCGGCGGCCCGGTGGTCACCGCGGCGGCAATGGAGAAAGCGAGAGAAATCGGGCGTGAGATTGTGAAGCATGGCTGCGTGCTCGTGACGGGCGCAACCACCGGCATCCCTTATGCGGCAGCGCAGGGCGCAAAGGAATTGGGCGGCATATCCATAGGCCTGTCGCCCGCATCATCCGAGCGCGACCATATTCGCCACTATCACCTGCCCATTAAATATTTTGACTTGATTATTTATACCGGCTTTGATTATTCGGGGCGGAATCTGCTCCTCACCAGATCTTCTGATGCAGTCATCGTCATCAATGGAAGAATTGGGACGCTCAATGAATTCACCATTGCCTTTGAGGATCGCAAACCTATAGGAGTGCTTATAGAAAGCGGTGGCTCTGCAGACCTTATAAAGGGAATTGTCAAAGCGGCGCAAAAAGGCGCGGGAAAAATTATTTACCACAATGAACCTAAGATTTTAGTCGAAAAAGTGCTGAAATTGGTGCGGGCGCAAAAGGTAATGAAGCCAAGTTTAAGTGAGTATTTCTTGAATCATCATTATCATGGGAATGAGTAAGCCGAATGCAAAAATCAAATCTCAAATACCAAAATGAAGGTGTCCCGATACGATCGGGACGATTTTCTCAATTATTTTACATTTTCAGATATCATTTTGGTTTTTGGACTTTGGATTTTGGATTATGACTTATTATGATCTCATTATTATCGGCGGCGGGGCGGCAGGGTACGCGGCGGCGCTGTATGCGAAGCGCTATGAGTTCTCGGTGCTGCTTATAGAAGGAGGGAGGCCGGGTGGAGAGACTGCGAATGCGGGGCTCATAGAAAATTACCCCGGCTTTGAGGCAATAGACGGCTACGAGCTGTATCAGAAATTCCGTAATCATGCGCTCAAGTTTGGCGCGGTTATCCAAGGAGGGAGCGTTGACAAAATTGCGCAAGAAGGCAGTCGGTTTAAAGTGACTGCAGGAAGTGAGGGAGCATGGACCGCATCTGCGCTCATCTTCGCGCACGGCCAGGCGCGCAGGCGATTGGGACTTCCCAATGAAGATGCTTTAACAGGCAAAGGTGTGTCTTATTGTGTCACCTGTGATGGGCCTCTCTATAAGGGCAAGACAGTGGGGATCGTGGGTGGGGGTGATGCGTCGGTGAAAGGCGCGAACCTGCTCACTGAATATGCGCGCAAAGTGTTTTTAATCGTGATGTTAGGACAAGTCAATGCAGAGCCGATAAATTATCGTTTGATGCAAAGCAAGGGTGATACCGTGGAAGTGCTGTATCAGACCCAAGTAAAGGAATTGAGAGAAGAAAATGGGAAGTTTGCGGGGGTGAGGCTTTCCCGCGCCTATCAAGGAAGCGACACGCTGCAGCTTGACGGATTGTTTATTGAAATAGGTGCGGTGCCGGATAAGACACTCCCTACGCAATTGGGAGTTGCGCTCGCCGAAAGCGGGCATATCCATGTGGACCAATTCATGCGAACAAACGTCGCAGGCGTCTTTGCCGCAGGAGACGTGACGGACGCCACCGGTTCATTCCGCCAAATCGTCACCGCGGCCGCGCAAGGAGCCATAGCAGCCACGAGCGCGTATGAGTATTTGAAAATCCAAAATCCAAATTCCAAAATCCAAAATGTAAGTAATAATAAATAATCTATAAAATTTTAGTCTATCATTTTGGTTTTTGGATTTTTGGTTTTGCATTATTTCCTATGCTTCAATTAAGTGATCTCTGCCAATGTGGATCAGGTCTTGTCTACGGTGCGTGCTGCGGCGCGATGGAACCGTGCGACTGCGGGTCAGGCGAGCCTGCAGGTAGTTGCTGTTATGGAGAGGGGAACGGCAATGGCGAGGAAGAAGAATAGTCAGTGATAGACACTCTGGCTAAGTTAAAATTCAAAAGGCAAAATTCAAAAGTTCAATTTAAAAGTAAAAAGTTTTGAGTTTTGACCTTTGACTTTTGAGTTTACATTGAGGTATGTCCTTCCCCCACATCGTACGGCGTGGCGCGCGCATCCGTGCGCGCAGCACCGGGCGTCGAACCAGGTGGTATCTCGGAGTTGCGGTGCTGCTCCTTCTCTCAAGCGGCGCTCTTTTTTTATTCCTCGCCATGAAGGCACGTCAACCTGCAGATTCGGGGACGAGAGCGCCTACTTCCACTCCTGACAATCTGCCCGCCGCGCAGCTCAGTGAATTTATTCCCCCGTTTCAGGCTGATACGTTCGAAGGGAAACGGTTTGCAATTGCAGACTATGAGGATAAAACAGCGGTCATTATTGATTTTTGGGCGTCGTGGTGTTCATTCTGCGAAGAGGAAATACCTCTCTTGCAACAGATGGCAGAGGTGTATGGGAAGGAAGCGCTCACCATGGTAGGCATCCATCGCGGTGATACTGAATCTGCGGAACGAGGCATCGCGCTCGCGGCGAAGCTGGGCATCACCTATACGCTCTTGCAGGATCCGGAGGGGAAGCTGTTTATGTTGTTGAGTCAAGGCAGACCCTTCATGCCGCTCACGATTTTCGTGGATCGTGAGGGGCGCGTGGTGGAGCGGCGCATCGGGCCAAAGACTGCCGAGGAGATTCGGGTGAGCACGGCGAAGATCATCAATGATAATGCAAAGTCCAAATCCCAAAATCCAAAATGAGAATGAGTAATTTTTAAATTTTAGTCTATCATTTTGGTATTTGGATTTTGGATTTTGAATTACACACATGTTCCTCCACACCTATCTCCCTTCACAAATTTTAATATCATTCGGTCCTTTCGCGATCCATTGGTACGGCCTTTGTATGGTGCTGGGGATTGCCGCAGGATGGTATGTGGCACGGTTCACTTTTCGTCGCGCGCGGGTGCCGGCTGCGTTTTTGGACGAGCTCGTGGCCTCTCTCGTAATTAGCGGATTTTTAGGCGCACGGCTTTATCATGTGGTGAATGAATTTGGTTATTATTGGGCGCATCCGTTGGATGTCTTTGCGGTTTGGCGTGGAGGACTTGCGATACACGGGGCTCTCATTGGGGGACTCATGGTATTGTGCTGGTTTGTTCATACACATCAAATGGAGATCAAGCAGCTTGTGATTTCATTTTCATCGCGTATTGGTCCTTGGTTAAAGGTCTCTGGGATTTTATGGTTTGCTGATCTCCTTTCTCCCAGTCTTGCCTTGGGTCAGGCAATTGGCCGGTGGGGTAATTATTTTCGGCAGGAGCTTTATGGCCTCCCGACGAGCCTGCCATGGGGAATTCCCATCACTCTCGAGAATCGCCTCCCAGGCTATGAGCGATTTGAATATTTCCATCCCGTGTTTTTTTATGAATCTCTATGGTTGACTTTAACTACAATTATATTACTAATTGTCATTCGGCGATTAGTCTCTCCCCCTAATAAGGGGGAGAATAAAAGAGAGGATGTGTATCCTGTCGGTCTCATTTTCTTCCTCTACCTCATCCTCGCTGGCTTGGGGCGTTTCTTCATAGAATTTTTACGCATCGATCCGATGCCGCTCATTTTCGGCGTGCGTTTGCAGCAGTTGGTGAGCGCAATAGTAATCATCGTGGGCAGCGGCGGGATCGTGTGGTTGTTACGATTAAAAAATAGTATTTCCCTTGCGCAAAATAAGGAAAACAGGTACGATAGCATGTGATGAAAGTGCATAAGGGCCCGTGGTGTAGCCCGGTCCAACACGTCACACTGTCACTGTGAAGATCGCCGGTTCAAATCCGGTCGGGCCCGCCAGAAAACATAACCATCCCGCCTCATCGGCGGGATTATGGTTCTTAAGGAGTGCATTACACCTGTCGTGTAGGAATTTCAATCATTGTAGCGTCGTAGCTCGTCTACGACCGATCGTGTGGCAGATGAACTGCCACGCTACAATTGACAAGAGCCGAAATTTGCGGTATAGTAGAAACAGACAGTGCGACAAAGAGACAACAATGGAGTTTCAAAAACAAAAAAGCGCGCAGGCCAACCAAAGTTTTATTAACCTCACCGAGCACGACGCACCGTTGGACTGTAAATCATCGGTCGAGGATTTTAGGTATGAGAGGAACGTGCCCTCGCGGCACTTTTTATTTTTCTCGACACTCTTCCGCAAAACCCCGCGCCCGCTCCTCTGGCCGTATTGAATATTAATTAACCGCTTCAAGGCGGTTTTTTCAATTCCCTTAACACACTTCTCTTAAGTACACGCTCACTCGCCATCTCCATCACGACAAAACGCTCAGGGTACGACGATTTTTTCGGGCCGCGATCTAGCAGCCAAGAAGCGCTCGGAGCCCTCAAAAATCGCGATCTCCTCGCTTCTTGAGTTACATTCAGTGAGCGCGTACCGACAGAAAAATTGACAAGACCGCGAAAATTAGGTACAATGTGAACGTACAATAATCATAAAAATAAAAAAAATATCATGCAAAACGATAGAGATTATTTTGACATTCACACAGATACAAACTCGGAAGTGCGGTTAAATACAATTCCGGCACAGGATCAGGCCGGCGCGGCGACGAGTTTCAGCGCAAAAGACCGCATGTCTGGTGATTGTCGATTACAGCATTGGTGGCAGGATTTATTTCTGTCAAAGTCTACCAAACCTCTCCTCTGGCCGTATTGATTATTTTGATTATTTTGGATCATGAGGTAAGTTGTAGGTGGGTAAAGTCAAGTAATATTATGAGCAAATCTATAAAAAAGTCACACCTACCACTCATACCTTATCTTTGCTGTTATCGGGGAGGTGAAGATTAGCGAAAAAGCATGCCGGCAAACGTGTGCTGGTGGTGCAGGATACGGTGCAGCCATTGCGAGCCGGCTAGCCAGAGAAGAATGGCGTGTTTTGAAGGAGCTTCTCAAGGATGCCAATGCGTTCAATATGAAAGCGCGATACGATACGTACCGATTATCTTTTCACAAAAAGGCAACGAAACAGTTTACTGAAAAATATTTTGCGGCGTGCGCCGCACTGAGATTATGGTTATTTAAAAGGACTACGAAAAAAAACGCCATAAAATACGCGGCTGATTTCGCTTCGTATTTAAAACAAGATGTGGGGTTCCCTTTCAAAGCGGTCTATCTTTATGGCTCTTACGCTAATGGTACGCAACGTGATTGGAGCGACATTGACGTTGCCGTTGTTTCGGAGAAGTTTAAAGGCAGAGTGGATCCTTTTATGTATTTGTGGCGCCGGGTGAGAGATATTGACACGGAACGCGGTATTGAACCGGTGGGCTTCCATCCGCGCGATTTCGTCTGGGAAAATCCTTTGGCCGCCGAAGTGAAACAGTATGGGATAAGGATCAGAGTATAACGCCGGATGAGCACGCTGCCGGCGCTGCCAACAATCAGACAAGGAGCGAATTTATGAAAGATTTAACAAAACGATGGATCGAATTTGCCAGAGAGGATCTGAAAGCGGCAGAAGCTCTTATTGTCGCGCCGCAGAGTTTCCGTTCGTACCAACTTTCAGTAATGCATTGCCAGCAGGCGATTGAGAAGGTGCTCAAAGCCGTGCTCATGGAGAAGGGAGTGTTCAAGTCCACGAACATAATTGACAGTCAATAAGAGCTTGTTTTGCGTGTGAAAGTTCGACCGTTTGGGTTAGTTTGGCATCGATAAATTTCATCAGCGCTTCGATTTGTTCCTGTCGTTTCAG
>JBFLWV010000067.1:0-20071 GCA_040757655.1 Patescibacteria group bacterium
AACCTGGAGCGCATGCTGCAGTTGCGATGCATCCTCATGGCGGGGAGGTGGAATGTGATGATGAACAATATACTCAAGGCCGTTCGGTTTCAAACCGTAAGTAGTGTAGAGTAGGTGACTGCTCCCTTTCCGAATTTTGCAGCCCTTGCGCGCGCGCCGTTGAAATCAATTTTAAAAATCTGGCAGGGGATGGGGTATAACCGGAGAGCAGTTGCACTGAAAAGAATTGCTCAAAAAGTTGTTACGGAATTCTATGGCAAATTACCAAATGACGTTGAGAAATTGAAGTCATTGCCCGGTGTTGGGGAGGCGACGGCAGGCGCGGTTGCTGCATTTGCGTTTAATAAGCCAGCAGTGTTTGTGGAGACGAATATAAGAAGAGTCTTCATATATTTTTTCTTCACCTTGTTTAATCACATTAATACTGTTCGCTCACCCCAGGCAATTTTATTCGGGCCGCGATCTAGCAACCGCATACGCCAGAGCCCTCAAAAATTGCTGGGGTTCGCTCCAGTATATCATGTATCTGATCAGAAGATTTTAGTATTAGTAGATCAGACATTAGATAAAAAGAATCCGCGAGAATGGTACTGGGCGTTGATGGATTATGGAGCAATGCTGGGGAGAAAGGTGAGTGGAAACCCTAACAAGCGGAGCAGTAATTATTGTATTCAGACGAAATTTGAAGGGTCACGGAGGCAGATGAGAGGTAACGTGATACGGTTATTATTAACTGATGTTACGCAGAAAAATTCAAATGTTGCTAACACAAGCCATTTTTCAAATCAGCCAATACCGCTTGCGTAAGATCAAAATTTGGCTCAAATAGAAGATTCCGTCCAATTAAGATTTATTCTCGTGCGTAACATCACTTATTAACAAAGAAGATTGTTTCAAAGACAGAACTGAAAGAGTGTAGTACCGTGCTGCCAGAATTAGTGCAGGAGAGGTTTATTGAGGCATACCGAGGGAGGTATAGGTTAGTAAAGGAATAGGTTAGCGAGGAAGAAGAGGGTATATATTTGCTTACCTTAGCCAAAAAAATTTTGGCAGACTTGAATGGTTTTTGAAATACGGCTATAATTGTGCCGATTTCTTTTTATTTATGGGGAAGCTTGATGGGGAAAAAAATGGGTCGTCGGCGCTATGGCTCGTACTCTCGCTTGCGTGGAATTTAGGGTATATCATTGCGGTACCGCTCGTAGTATTTGCCCTTCTTGGCAGGTTTTTGGATAAACGATACGGCACATCCCCCCTTGCGTTGCTGGCGGGAATTTTTATATCACTCGTGGTGAGCACCGTAGGCGTCTATAGGAAAACGAAGGAGATTACGAAGGGGATTGACAGTGAGAAATAGCAAAGGAGTATGCCCGCCTAAATTTTGCGAGTAAGAACATGTTATATCTAAAAGGTCGAGTAATTGTTATAACAAAGTAATCTGCACAAATAAGTGCAAAATTTAGGCGGGTATGAACATCAGCATCGCCGCAGAAGCATTGTTCCATTGGGGTTCGTTTCCTGTCACGAATACCCTACTGGTGGCCATCGTAATTTCCCTGCTTCTCACCTTGATTGCATTGTGGGGAACGCGACGGTTGCGGGAAGTGCCACGAGGGCTACAGAATGTACTTGAGATGCTCATTGAAGGTTTGTTTGATTTTATCAATTCGGTGACGCATGACCGCGAAAGGACGAGAAAATTTTTTCCCATCGTTTCCACCATTTTTATTTTTGTCCTCCTTTCTAATTTAGTGGAAGTAGTGCCAGGGCTCGGCACGATAGGAATTTGGGAAGAGCATGGAGGGAGGCAAGTACTCGTTCCCTTTTTACGCTCGTCTTCCGCAGATCTCAATGTAACCCTCGCGATAGCAGTGGTTGCGGTAGCTTCTTTGCAAGTAATGGGAATTGCCACGATCGGTTTCTTTAAGTATGCGTCTAAATTTTTTAATTTTTCTAATCCCATCCTTTTTTTCGTTGGCATCCTGGAGCTGGTATCAGAAGTGGCGAAGATGATTTCCTTTTCATTCCGGTTGTTTGGAAATATATTTGCAGGCGAGGTGTTGCTTACCGTGGTCCTTTTCCTGCTTCCGTGGTTTGCGCCGTTGCCGTTTTTGTTTCTGGAACTATTCGTCGGATTTGTCCAGGCGCTGGTATTTTCCATGCTGACATTGGTGTTCTTAACCATGGCAACAGCGGAGCATGAACATTAAGCTGTAAGCAATAGGGCTTTAATGCTTTCTTAAGGCTTTATAGCTCTATAGCTTAAGGCTATAATGTCGACGTTAAACAAAATGACAAGGCGTATAAATTCCTCTACGCCGCCGTATGGTCGAACGGTTTCGCGGGTCGTCGAACAAGAAAAATTATGTTTACTTACTATGGCAACCGAACCAGAAGCTCTGCAAACCGTGACAAGTAATTTAGATTCCATCAAGGTCATCATGACTGGCGCGACCATTTTCCTGGGGGCGGTGTTCCCTTCCCTTTCCATCGGCCGCATCGGCGCAAAAGCGGTGGAATCTATCGGCCGCAATCCGGAAGCCGCTTCCAAAGTGCAAACCGCGATGATTCTTTCTGTCGCATTCACCGAGGCAATCGCCATTTACGCGCTCGTGGTGGCGCTCATTATAAAGTTTGTTTAATAGTAGAAGCTGATACACGCGGATAGTTACGCTGATTAACGCAGAGGTGAATAACCCCCACTATGTCTCCCCCTTACGAAGGGGGAGATTGAGAGAGGGTCGTTCCAATAGAATTTATTTGCACATTTTATGCAAGAATTATTTACCAAACTCGGCATCGATTGGCGTCTCCTTATTGCGCAAATCATCAATTTCACCGTACTGCTTTTCATTCTCTACCGTTTTCTCTACCGGCCGCTGCTTTCGCTATTAGAGAAACGGAGAGAGAGGATTGAAAAGAGTTTGGAGGAAGCAGCGCGGATAGATGCGGAATCCAAGAGACTTGAGAACTTAAAAATGCAGAAGGTTGAGGAGGCAAAGCGTGAAGCCGTAAAAGTAGTGGAAGCAGCTGCCGCGCAGGCTGATGCGGTGAAGCAAGCGAGCTTAGAGCGCACAAAACAGGAATCAGAAAAAATTGTGGCACAGGCGCGCGCGCAGATTACATCTGAACGGGAAGCGTTATTAAAGGGAGTACAGGCGGAAGCGGCTGATCTGGTGATCGGGGCAACAGAGAAAGTATTAAAGGAGAAGTTAGATACAGAGAAAGATCGTCAATTTATAGAACAGTCAATAAAAAAATTAGCTCAATAAATACCATTTAACTCAAAGGTAAGAACTCAAAACTCCAATCCATAACTCAAATCGTAAAGCTATTGGGTTTTGAGATGTGGTTTTGACATTTGAGTTTTGACATTTGAGTTTGATCTTATGCGATTAACTCCCCGAACCTACGCAGAAGCATTATACGAATCTGTGAAAGCTGCATCAGAAAAAGAACTACCCGCCATCATGCGGCGGTTGCTGCAACTCTTGCAGCGGAGGCGGCATTGGAACATGCTCCCGAAGATCATCCGTGCGTTTGATGAGGTGCTTTTTGAGAAAGAAGGGATGATTGCGGCGACGTTTACCAGTGGTAAGGAACACGGGAGCACGCATGAGAAGGAATGGATAAAGCAGCTCCTCAACGCGTTATACCCTCATGAGGGAAAGAGAAACGTAGTGCTAGAAAGGATTGTCGATCCTTCGGTCATAGGAGGGATGAAGATGAAAGTTCGTGGGTTTATCTACGATGCGAGCATTGAAGCGTTGTTGAAGAAATTACGAGAGAAGTTGTCTCAAACGCAACATTGAAAATTATTTTTCATTACATGGTTATGCCCGACTAAATTTATTCACATTATGTTCTCGTATGTATATATCTTAAGGAGTTTGAGTGATCGGAAATACTACGTCGGCTGCACTAATAATCTCAGCAATAGATTACGAGAACATAATAGTGGCAAATCGTTTTCTACGAAGCCGAGGTTACCATTTGTCTTAATATATTATGAAGCCTTTCCAGATCGAGAAGACGCTGAACGGCGAGAACAGTTCTTTAAGACTGGTTGGGGGCGTAATTATCTGCGTCGAGCATTACGTCGTTATTTATTAAGTGAAAAAATTTAGGCGGGTATGAATACTACGAAAGACCAAATTATCGCCGCATTGAAAAAAGAGGTCGAGGCATTTCAGTTTTCTCCTGAAGTCGCCGAGGTGGGCGAGGTGATGGAAGTGGGCGACGGGGTCGCGCGCATTGCGGGTTTAAGCAATGTGAAGATGTCGGAAATGATTGAATTTATTCCCCAAGGGGGAGATAAGCGGGTAAGCGGGGTTGCCATGAACCTTGAACAAGATTCTGTCGGCGCCATCATTTTGGGAGAGCAGGAGCGTGTGAAGGAAGGTGATGAGGTGCGCTTGACTGGCAGAGTGCTTTCGGTGCCGGTGGGGGAAGGGTATATCGGTAGAGTTATTAATCCATTGGGAGAGTCGATCGATGGGAAGGGAGTTATCAAGGGGGCATCGAGGGATGTCTATTACCCGGTTGAAAAGATTGCGCCCGGCGTCATTGCGCGGGAATCAGTAAATACCCCCTTGCAGACCGGCATTAAAGCAATTGATTCCATGATCCCCATTGGCCGCGGTCAGCGTGAACTCATCATCGGCGACCGCCAGACGGGGAAAACCGCATTGGTGATAGATACTATCATTAACCAACGCGATACCGGGGTCATCTGTATCTATGTAGCCATTGGGCAGAAAGATTCTAAAGTGGCAAAAATTGTTGCAGAGCTTGAGAAGCGCGAAGCCATGGTGAATACTATCGTGGTGGTAGCGGGTGCGTCAGTACCTGCTCCTCTGTGGTTCATCGCACCATATGCGGGTTGTGCCATGGGTGAATATTTCATGGATAAAGGCAAAGATGTGGTCGTGATATATGATGACCTTTCTAAGCATGCGTGGTCATACCGGCAAATGTCGCTCCTTCTGCGGCGACCGCCAGGAAGGGAGGCATATCCGGGCGATATTTTCTACCTTCATTCGCGGCTCCTGGAGCGGGCGGCAAAAATGAATAAAGCGCACGGCGGAGGGTCATTGACTGCACTTCCCATCATCGAAACGCAAGCAGGAGATATTTCCGCCTATATCCCTACCAATGTTATCTCCATCACCGATGGCCAGATTTACCTCGAGGGCGATCTTTTCTATCAGGGCATCAGGCCAGCGCTTAACGTAGGTTTGTCGGTCTCACGCGTGGGATCAGCCGCACAAGTAAAGGCAATGAAGAAAGTTGCAGGGAAATTGAGAATTGAGCTCGCACAATACCGTGAGCTTGCGGCATTCGCGCAGTTTGGCAGCGACTTGGATCCTGAAACGCGTGCAAGGCTTGAGCGCGGGAAACGACTTACTGAAATCTTGAAACAAGGCCAGTACGTGCCTATGGCAGTTGAACACCAAGTCGCCATTCTCTATGCTGCTACGAACGGATATGTAGACGACGTGCCCGTGGAAGAAATCCGTACGTGGGAAGAGAGGTTGCATAAGTATCTGGATACGTCAGGGCGGGAGACTCTGAAGCTCTTGAGGGAGAAGAAGGAGTTGACGGCAGAAGTGGAAATGCAGTTAAAGGCGGCAATTGAAGGTTATAAGCAAGTCAAGACATAGTCTACATAAGACGTTTTATCTCAAAACTCAGAACTCAAATCTCAAATCCATATCTCAAATCTCAAAGCTTTTGGGTTTTACGTTGTAGTTTTGAGTTTTGACACTTGAGTTTTGAGTTTCATAAAGGTATGCCCGGACAAGGTCGCGAAATTCGCCGAAGAATAAAGTCCATCAAATCCACGCGCCAGGTGACGCGGGCGATGGAGCTGGTGTCTGCCGCGAAGATGCGCAAAGCAGTGGCAAACGTTTTGGCAACCCGGCCATATGCGACGCTCGCATGGGAAGTGGTGCAGGCAATTGTGGGGAAAACACACACGCGGTATCATGCGCTTCTTGAGGAGCGGGGGACGGTTAAAAAGATAGGACTCATCCTTATTACCTCAAACCGCGGCTTAACGGGGAGCTTTAATACTAATATCATTGACATGGCGAGGCAGTATATTCTCCAGCACCGTGAGAAGGTAAACGTCGAAGCGGACCTCGTAATCATGGGACGCAAAGGGAGGGAGGCAATGGTGAAACATGGGCATACCACTATAGCAGAGTTTACGAAACTAGACGTGAATGAGCGCGTGGAAGAGATCCGCCCTCTCGCGCGCCTTGTGATTGATGAGTATGTAAAAGGCACGTATGACCGGATCGTGATTGCTTATACCGATTTCATATCGAGCCTTGTGCAAAAACCGAGGATTAAACAATTGCTTCCCCTGATGGGCGAGGATCCTTATCTAGGTACCGTGGGGAAAAGTGAGATTTCCAATGAAGCTTTAAGCCATAAAGCCGTAGGCCGTAAAGCTTTAGAGCGCTATGGCACTATGGCTGATCAGGAAGAAGACGGTTATCTCTTTGAACCATCTCCCGAAGTAGTGCTCGACGCGATGCTCCCGAGAATTGTCGAGATGCAGCTCTATCAAGCGATTTTGGAATCGAACGCCTCGGAGCACTCTGCCCGCATGTTTGCGATGAGGAATGCGACGGATGCGGCGGGCGAGATGATTGATGAGCTTACCCTACTTTATAACCATGACCGGCAAGCTGGCATCACGAGGGAGATCGCCGAGATTAGCGCCGGACGTATAGCCATTGAGCGTTAAGAAGGACAGAATTTGAATCATAACACATTGAGCAGGTTATCTATTATTAACTCAAATGTTAGAACTCAAATCTCAAAACCACAACTCAAATCCCAAAAGTTTTGAGTTTTAAGATTTGGCTTTGAGTTTTGCGATTTGAGTTTCGAGATAATCTCGATTCTATCTTAAATTGTTTAATATTATGCGTATGTCTAATGAATCCCATGGAGGTATTATCGCGCAAGTGATCGGCGCTGTGGTCGATGTGAAATTTGAAAACCATTTACCGGGAATTTTCCATACCCTGGAGGTGCCGTTTGATCAAGGCGCTCCGCATCAAGGTGGAAAGTTAATCCTTGAGGTGCAACAGCACATGGGGGGAGGATTGGTGCGGTGCATTGCCATGGGATCCACGGATGGCATCAAACGTGGCATGCCCGCGCACGATACAGGCGCGCCTATCTCCGTACCTGTGGGGAAAGAAACCCTGGGGAGGCTTTTTAACGTGCTTGGCGAGGCGATTGATGAAAAAGAGAAGGTAATGGCAAAGCAGAGGCTCCCCATTCATCGCGAAGCGCCGCCACTCTCGGAACAATCCACGAAATCAGAGATATTTGAAACAGGGATTAAAGTCATAGATCTCATTTGCCCTATATTGAAAGGAGGGAAAGTGGGTTTGTTTGGCGGCGCGGGCGTGGGCAAGACCGTGGTGGTGAAAGAGCTTATCCGCAATATTGCGGCCGAGCATGGGGGTGTATCAGTGTTTGCGGGTGTGGGAGAGCGCTCAAGAGAAGGCAATGACCTTTATTATGAAATGATTGAATCAGGGGTGCTTGATAAGACTGTGATGGTATTCGGGCAGATGAACGAGCCTCCCGGTCCTCGTGCGCGGGTAGGATTGACGGGCCTTACGATGGCAGAGTATTTCAGAGATACAGAAGGCAAGGATGTATTGCTCTTCATTGATAATATATTCCGTTTCACCCAAGCAGGATCCGAGGTGTCAGCTCTCCTCGGGCGCATTCCGTCTGCCGTAGGGTACCAGCCAACGCTTGCCACGGAAATGGGTGAGTTGCAAGAACGGATAACAAGCACGAAGAAAGGTTCTATTACGTCAGTGCAAGCAATTTACGTGCCTGCCGACGACCTTACCGACCCGGCGCCTGCGACCACCTTTTCCCACCTTGACTCCACAGTGGTATTGTCACGCTCATTGGCTGAACTCGGTATTTACCCGGCGGTGGATCCTCTGGATTCCACGTCCACCATTCTGGATCCGGCAGTGGTGGGGCGAGAGCATTATGAAGTTGCACGCGGCGTGCAAAAGGTGCTCCAGCGCTACAAAGACCTGCAGGACATTATCGCAATTTTGGGGATTGAAGAGCTTGCTGATGAAGACAAGCTCGCGGTGGCGCGTGCCCGCAAGATACAAAAATTCCTCTCCCAACCGTTCTTCGTGGCGGAAACATTCACCGGCACCGCAGGGAAATACGTACCCTTGAAAGAAACTATCCACGGATTTAAAGAAATCTTGGAAGGCACACATGACAGCAAGAGTGAACAGGCATTTTTTATGAAAGGCGGAATTGAGGAAGTACAATAATGGTATGGCTTCTATCAATTTCAAGATTGTAACTCCAGAACGCATCGTCTACGAAGATGAGGTGGATTCTGTCACCCTCCCCACCATCATGGGTGAGATCACTATTTTACCTCACCATATCCCTTTGGTTTCCACCGTGGCGTCAGGCGAGCTCGTGGTGCGGAAAGGGAATGAAGCCCATCCCATGGCGATTTCAGGAGGGTTTGTGGAGGTGCGGGAGGGAAGTAGTGTAACCGTACTAGCCGATACGGCTGAACGCGTGCACGAAATTGATGAGGCGCGGGCAGAGGAAGCGAAAGAGCGGGCGAGAAAAGTATTGGCGGAACGCCAGGCAGAGGATATTGATTATACGGCACTCGCCACGAAAATTGAAAAAGAGCTAGCGCGTTTAAGGGTTGCTCGCAAATACGCTCATCAGCGCAAAATCGGTCCGCAAATAGCAAAGGAGGAATGACAAGCGTTCGGATTACCTGAAGAATAAGGCGAGCATCAACTCGTCTCAACTTATCTTATGGGTGAAATGCCAAGTAGGAGAGATTTTTTAAAAGCTTTGGGAATAGGAGCGGGCGTTTTTGCTGCAGGTAATTTATTGGATAAATCTCCTTCGGAACCGTCTCCTGATGAGCCAAAAGCAACAGAACCTACGTCGGAAGAACTCGCGCAGCGAGAAAAGGAAGCGCAGGAGCAGGCGCGCAAGGAACGGGAGAAGGCGTTAAGCCCGGAGCGCATCATGGAGGCGATTCATGCGTATCAAGAGGAATTTCCAGACAGACTTGATAAGCTTAAAGCAATGGATAATCAACGCATTCCTAAACTCTTAGCGCGCGTCATCTGTTCAGAAGATCCTTATTATATTTCAGTCGCCGGCCTTATTGGTGTGTGCGTCCTTAATAGATGGAAAAATGCGCATCGGGGCGACATTTCCCCCACTTTTTGGCACGTGGTCATGGGGGACGCAAAGGAGTTTGGACGTCAGGATGCGGTAAGGAAATATTTTGCCACTGACCAAGACCCAAGTGAGGATAAGTATGAAGCACACCTCCTCCTTGCCGACATGTTGTTGCAGACAGGAGAGTTTGCATATCTTTATAGGAAAACAATCCAAAACCATGCAGATGGGTTATCCATGCAAGCGAAACAAGCAAGGTCAGGAAAAACCGCAGAACGGTTGAGGAAGAGAGCGCAGGAAATGCTGCAGAGCCATTTGGTTGATTGCAGTGAAAAGACGTTTGAGCCGGGGGATAAAATCGGTGCGTATTTGCATGAAAGGAGAGAATTAAGCGGATGGCGCGGAATCTCGGAACGCTTCCAATTTCTGCAGACGATGTTTTTGCACATTATTGCACAAAGAAAAAATCGTGCTGATTATTTAGCGAAAAAGGCGCTAGGTGAGACGGGGATGACGTACTATCGGTCGCCGGAAGAGGTAATGAATAAATGGGAAACTGAACTTGGAGTCAAGTGGATCAATATGCCCCTTGATAAAGCCGGCATAGCGGGAGATCCTCATGAGTATGTGCGATTTGGGGTTATCGTGGGGCAACGGGATGCTGAAGGGTTGAGTGAAGAGGAATTTAATGCGTGTTTGGAGAAAAATGCCCTTCTTGCGGAATGTTTTGCTCCCCCCACGAGACGTGCAACGGTATAGTACTTTTATTCTTCTCACTATTTTCGTAGCGTCGCAGTCCATCTGCGACTCAACGATCGGGTGGCAGACCAGCTGCCACGCTACAGAATGTTGATCGGTTGTAGCGTCGGAGCTTGTCTCCGACCCACCCGATCGGGTGGCAGGCAAGGTGGCAGACCAGATGCCACGCTACAATCAGTTGTGTTCACGGGAGCGTCGGAGTTCATCTCCGATTTAGGATACAAAAAGCGCAAACCCGGAAAGTCTTCTTAAAAAGACGATCCGGGTTTTATTGAGTTATGTTATTTTGTCTCCTTCTGTATTTTTTCTAATTCTTTACGTATGCGATTAAGATTTGCCTGTTCTAACTCAACTATTATGTGTAGAGCATGAGCGTAGGCACTTCGCATAAACGTAATTTCCTTTTTTGCGGCAAGTACTTCCCCCGCTGCAGTTGTATCGCCGCGGAGAAACAAAGAATACGCAACCGTCTCCAATGCGGTTGTATCAGCCGAGTTAGGAGCACACTCGACTATTTTAAAAAATCCAAAATCATATTGTGGGGGTTGGGCATTGATTGATGGAGAAGAAAGAAAGAAGAGCCCAACAAAGAAAAAAAGGTTCGCGGTACGCATGGCGTCCTCCTACGGTATTGAGAGAGTAATTTGTTTTTAAGAACAGTGGTTTAATCACCCCATTTCTACTCCTTCTCTCTCTATCAAGTTTTGATGGTCATTATTATCACTTAGTATCCGACGCCAACTTCGTAGCGTCGCAGTCTGCGACTTGGTGGCAGGCAAGCTGCCACGCTACAATTGAATACGTTTTCCGTCGTTTGTAGCGTCATAGCTTGTCTATGACTCAACCGATCGAATGGCATATAGACTCACGCTACCTTGGTCGTTCGATGAGGTATTAAGGTTGTGATTGCGGTGTGGTACACTGGAGATACTTAATATCGGAAAGTCAAAAGAAAATCGATTTTTATTTATTTTTTTATGTCTGGATCCCGTATCTCGGTACGGGATGACAATCGGAGTTTGGTTGGTAATTAGTGTATATGGACGACACCAATCAGGAGGAAAATGCAGCAGCGAATCCTGTGTTGCCTGAAGAGGTGGCGCAGGGTGAAGCGGTAAACCCGCCCCCGCCTTCGGTGACCCCTTCCGAAGAGGGGAGTTTGAATGTGGGCGAGGCGTCGGCGGAGACGCCCTCACCTCAATCCTCTCACATGGCAGGGAGAGTGGCAGATGAGAGTGTTGCGGAGGGGAATGTGAGGGTGGTGGAGAAAGTGGTTGAAAAGATTATTGAGAAGCCGGTTGAGGTGATGAAAGAAGTGAAGGTGTTTGACGCAGCGCAAGCGGCAGAGGAAACGAGAGCGCGTTTGCTCGGTTCGCGCGCGGCGGCGTTGCAGGCGCGCCGCGGGAAGCGTGATAAAAAATTAGAGAAAATCTTGCAGCGCGCGCGCGAGCGGGGGAGAATTACGAATGACGAGGTGCAGATTTTGATTGGCACCACGGACGCAACCGCGCGAAGATATCTGGTGGCATTGGCGAGTCAGGGAAGATTGAAAAAGGTGGGAGGGGAAGGGAGAGGGGTGCATTATGCGCCTCTTTGAGGAAACCACTTATTTCGCGCCAAATGAGTGGTTTATAAATGAGAGGAGTAATTATTGTTTTGTGTTAAAATGAATTCTAGATTCCCGCTGGAGTTTTACCCCGTACTGCGATACGGGGCGGGAATGACGGTATGAAATATGGTAAATGATTTATTATTGGATGATTTAAACGAGGCGCAGCGGGAAGCGGTGACCTTTGTGGAGCGGCCGTTGTTGATTGTGGCGGGTGCAGGCACTGGCAAGACCACGGTGATTACCCGCAGGATCGCGTGGTTGATCAGGGAAGGAAAGGCAAAAGGCGATGAGATTTTGGGATTAACCTTTACTGACAAAGCAGCTGGGGAAATGGAAGAACGGGTAGATCGGCTTTTGCCCATGGGCTATGTGGACCTCTGGATTTCTACGTTCCATTCGTTTGGGGAGCGCTTGTTGCGCGCGCATGCCATTGACATCGGGTTGCCGAACGAATTTAAGCTCCTTAACACCACTGCCCAATGGATGTTGGTGCGTCAAAACTTCCACAAATTTGACCTTGACTATTACCGCCCCTTGGGCAACCCCACCAAATTTATCCATGCGCTCCTGAAGCACTTTTCAAGGGCAAAGGACGAGGGAGTCACCCCTGATGATTATTTGAATTATGTAGAAGGATTAAAGCTTAATTCCGGCGCAGGGGAATCTGCGGGAGGAGCGATAATAAAAAAATCCAAAATCCAAAATCCAAAATCCAAAATGAAGGAATCCTTGCAGGATGATTCACCGATAGAAGAATCGGATGTGGGAAGGCTGGAAGAGATTGCGAAGGCGTATAAAGTGTATGAACAGCTGCTTATGGACGCAGGGGCGCTCGATTTCGGCGATCTCATCATGTATACCGTGAAGCTTTTGAATAGTCGGCCGAAGATATTGGAGCAGTACCGAAGGCAGTTTAAATATATTCTGGTGGACGAATTTCAGGATACCAACTGGGCGCAGTATGAATTGGTGAAGATTCTCGCACCTCAGTTCAGGCAGGGACGATTTTTTTCGGGGCGCGATCAAACAGACGTGACGCCAGACCCCTCAAAAAATCGCTCTCCCTTCACTGAGGTTGATGTGGGAGGAGAGGTGACGGTGGTTGCCGATGACGACCAGTCCATTTACCGGTTCCGCGGCGCGGCCATGAGCAATATTTTGCAATTCAAGAAAGATTACACCCGCGCCCATGCAGTCGTGCTCACGCAAAATTACCGCTCCTCGCAGGCTATACTTGACCTCTCGCACCGGTTTATCCAAAAGAATAATCCCAACCGGCTGGAGGCGCAGGAAGGCATTGTGAAAGCGCTTGTGTCCGCACATAAAAGTAGAACACAAATACGTGAAATTGTAACCAAAAGCGGTGAAGAAGAGACAAACATGGTCGTCAACACAATCATAAAGATGAAACAAGACGATTCCGCATTAACCTGGAATGATTTCGCGATTCTCGTGCGCGCGAATAGCCAGGCGGACACCTTCATTCATGCGCTAGAACAGGCGCAGATTCCTTCACAATACGTGGCCTCGAAAGGTCTCTATACCAAAGCGGTGATCCTTGATGTGGTGAATTGGCTGAAGCTCTTGGATAATTACCATGAAAGCGCGAGCTTATGGCGGGTGCTCAATATCCCGAGTTTTAAGATGCCATGGAACGATTTAGTTGAGGCGACTTCTCACGCGCACAAGAAAAGCATGTCCCTCTATGAGGCCCTGAAAGGCGCACGTGCGCTCTCAAGCGTATCCGAAGAGGGGCATCGGGTTATTGTTAAAGTTTTAGGATTGATTGAGCGACATACACAGTTAGCCAGGACGCTCGCGGTAGGGAAACTCGTCCTGCAATTTTTAGAAGAGTCGGGATATGTAGCCTACCTCGCGAAATTACCAGAAGCAGATGCAAAGGAACAGCTCTCTTACCTTGATCAGTTTTATAAACAAATCAGTGTATTTGAACAATCTTTTCCTCACGCGGGTATTAAGCAATTTTTAGAAACACATGAGATGGAATTGGAATCAGGCGAGGCAGGATCTTTGGAAAATAATATAGAGGAGGGGCCAGATGCGGTAAAAGTGATGACCGTGCATGCGGCAAAAGGTTTGGAATTCCATACGGTCTTTATTGTCCAATTGGTGGACAAACGATTTCCTTCTATCGAGCGGAGCGATCCCATTGAATTGCCTTTAGCGTTGGTAAAAGAAATAATCCCCGAGGGGGAAGTGCACCTGGAGGAAGAGCGTCGGTTGTTCTACGTAGCCATGACGCGCGCGAAGCAGAATCTCTTCTTCACGCGCGCGGAAGACTACGGGGGAGCGAGGAAAAAGAAGCCGTCGCAGTTTTTGTATGAGCTTGGATTGGAGGGTGAAGCAGAGCAAGAGGTATATAAGGCTGATAAGTCTTATAGGACATATACGTCTGATAAGCTCGATAAGTCACGCCAGTCCGAACGCTCACAATACGCCTTACCTGCGAAATTCTCATTCACCCAGCTGAAAGCGTTTGAAACCTGCCCCTATCAGTACCGTTTCGCGCACGTTTTGCATGTGCCGGTGAAGGGGCGATTTACCTTCAGCTTTGGCCGCACCATGCATCAGACATTGCAACAGTTTTTTGCACTCATGAAGGATGAGAAAGGCGCGCAGGCAGATCTATTCGGTTCCGGCCGCGCACCAAGCGCACCAAAACCGCGTACCGTACCGCCCCTTAAGGATTTATTGGAACTGTATGAAAAGAACTGGATAGACGACTGGTATGAATCAAGGCAGCACAAGGAAGAATATAGGGAGAAAGGAAGGAAAATATTAGAAGAGTTCCATGAGAAAATATCTGCACAGCCGCCGCAGCCAATCTATTTGGAGCAGGGGTTTCATTTGAAGATTAAGGAAAATGACGCCTCCACCGTTTCCCCCTCTTACCTTAAGAGAGGGATAGGGGGAGTTATCACCATTAAGGGCGTGATAGACCGCATAGACGGGGTAGAGGGCGGCGTGGAAATTATTGATTATAAAACAGGCCGCGCGAAAGACCTTGAGAGGGCAGACAAGGACCAGTTATTGATCTACCAGATTGCCGCGCGTGAAGTGTTGGGATTAAAACCGTTGCGGCTGACGTATTATTATTTGGACGAACAAAAGCCAGTGTCGTTTCTCGGCACGGAAGAGGAGATTGAAAAGATAAAGGAGAAGATACTTACCACGGTGGCGGCAATTAAGACTAGCGAATTCCCTGCTACCCCCTCGCCGCAGGTGTGCCGATTTTGCGATTTTAATGGGATTTGTGAGTATAGACAGTTATAACCTTTCTCGAATGAATACCGAATAAACCGCATGTTTCCTAAATGACTACCGAATATACCGAATAATCATCGAATAAGTGATCGAATGTTTTTTATTAATTCGGTAGATATTTGGCAGTTATTTGATAAATTTAGGAGGGATTCAGAAAATCATCATGTATGGCATTGCGTTCTATTAAATCATTATTGCCTCGGGTGTTAAAAAAGCACGGTATTACGCAGGGCGTGGAAGCGGCGCAGGTGGTGGAGGCGATGGAGCAGGAAGTTGGCAAGCGGTGGGGAGAGGAGGGAATGAGAGGGATCACGGTGCGCTATTTCAGGAATAATGCTGTGGCGGTGTCGTGCACGTCGTCTGTCTGGGCGCAGGAAGTGAAAATCAATGAACAGGAAATTCTCGCGACACTTAAAAAAAAGATGGGCCCTAAGGTCCTGATTGAGCGGATACGGTTTATCGTATAGACGGAAGGTTTCCTTGAGAATTTTATATAAAAACAGTATACTCAATTTACATTCTTGATTCTTAATTCCAGATTCTAAATTCTCGATCATGTCTCTCTCCCGCTATGTCCTTGTGATGTCGTTTGCCACCCTCGTGGCGTGGGGAGCATTTCTGCTCGTACTGTTTAATGTCGACCCGTATGACGGCGGGGTGATTGGGCGCGCACTATTTCTCACCTCGCTTTTCTTCGCGCTCTTCGGGACGTTGTCGGTAGCGGGATTCTTGGCGCGAGCGCGCTGGCGGAAAGGTATCCCGCTGTATTGGCATGTGCTGAATGCGTTTCGTCAAGCGCTCCTTGTTTCTTTGGTGTGCGTGGCCAGCCTGATATTGCAGGCAGGCAGGTTGCTCACGTGGTGGAATATATTGGTCTTGTTGCTTGCCGCGACATTGCTGGAAATATTCTTCATTACCAGACAGCCGAAGCGACAGCATATATAAGTCTTATTGTCCTTTAAGGAGATATGGAAGATGAGATAGAAAAAATAGAAAAAGAGACGGTAGCGGCGATTGAAGCCGCCAGTTCTGCGTCAGAGCTTCATCGTGTGCGTGTACAGTATCTTGGACGCAGCAACGGGGCGCTCACTCTTGTGTTGCGGAAATTAGGGTCTGTATCCCTTGAGGAGCGCAAAAAAATCGGACCCGCAGCGCAGGCGCTCAAAGAGAAACTTGAACAACTTTGTGATGTGCGGGAATCCCAATTGCTCAAGGAGGGAAGCGAGGTCATAGACAATACGCTTCCGCCGCTTGCGCCAAAGACAGGCCATCTGCACCCGCTCACCCACGTGCGATGGCAGTTGGAGGACCTTTTTACTCGTATGGGTTTTATCATCGCGGACGGGCCAGAGGTAGAATCCGAGTGGTACAATTTCGACGCGCTTAATATGCCCTCATGGCATCCGGCGCGGGATATGCAGGATACATTCTATGTGGAAACTCAAAACTCAAAACTCAAAACTCAAAAGTTAGGAGCGGCTGCGCCGCGGTTGGTCTTAAGAACGCATACGTCGCCGGTGCAGATCAGGGCAATGGAAAAGTTCGGCGTGCCATTGCGCTGCATCATTCCCGGCGTGTGTTACCGCAATGAAGCGACTGACGCACGGCACGAGAATAGCTTTTGGCAGATTGAGGGGCTGGTTATTGACCGCGACATTTCCATGGCGCACTTAAATGCTACGGTGCGGATGTTTTTGAAAGAACTATTCGGCGCGCAGGTGGAAGCACGCGTGCGGCCGGGATTCTTCCCATTTACCGAGCCGTCGGTGGAGTATGATATTTCCTGCCAGATTTGCGGAAAGAAGGGCGTGATACAAAATGGCGCGCGCTGCCGTGTGTGTAAGGGGACTGGTTGGCTTGAGTTCATGGGTGCGGGATTAGTGCACCCAACTGTTTTGAAGAATGGCGGCGTGGATCCGAAAAAGTATTCAGGATTTGCGTTCGGATTCGGCCCTGCCCGGCTCGTTATGATGAAGTATGGAATCGATGATAACCGTCTTTTTTGGTCAGGGGATTTAAGATTTCTTACCCAATGTACCTGAAATTTTACCCACATTAGTAACGATCATTATATATGGGGGTAAAGGGGAAGATGAGTATTTTCATAGTGTGGTGAAAACCCATGAAAATTTCACTTAACTGGCTTAGGGATTTTGTTACCTTACCTCACGATGTGGATCCGCGAGACTTGGCGGACCGTTTGTCGTTGTCTGTGGTAGAGATTGAAGGTTGGGAAAGGGAGGCAGACCGATTTGCGAATATGGTGGTGGGGAAGGTTATAGGCATGGAGCGGCATCCCAACGCAGATAGACTACAGGTTTGTTTGGTTGACATAGGTTCTGCTAAAATTTCCAATTTCCAATTTCCAATTTCCAAACAAATTCCAAATCCCAAATTCAAAATTCCATATTCCCATACGATCGTTGAAATCGTGTGCGGAGGGAAGAATGTGAGAGAAGGGATGTTGGTGGCGACTGCGTTGCCGGGCGCATGGGTGCGTTGGCATGGGGAAGGGGATTTGGTTGAACTCAAGGAAGCAGAGGTGCGGGGAGTGAAAAATTTTGGCATGATATGTTCGGGTGAGGAAATCGGATTAGATGATTTACAGGCGGCGCAACCGAAGGTTGGCGAGGGGCCCCAGATTCTTGACCTTGGTTTTTCTTTTCGTTCGCCCTCGACAATTTCATTCGGGTCGCGATTTAGCAACAGCATACGCCAGAACCCTCAGAAATTGCGAGGGCTCATTCAAGAAAAAAAACTTACACCAGGCATGCCGCTTGCACATGTTTTAGGGAAGGACGATGTTATATTTGAAATTTCAAACGTATCATTATCGAACAGGCCAGACCTTTGGTCGCATTATGGCATAGCGAGAGAGATTGCAGTAGTGTATGGTCGTAAACTTCGCTTACTCCAAAATCCCAAACAATCCATACATTCCAAATTCCAAATTCTAGATTCTAAATTCAGCATTAGGGTAGAAGACAAGCGTTTATGTCCCAGGTATATTGGAACCTTGGTGGAAAACGTTCACATTGTAGAGACGCCCGCGTGGATGAAGCATCGCTTATCAGCCATTGGACAGCGACCCATCAGTCCATTAGTTGACATTTCAAATTATGTGATGTTTGAGGTGGGACAACCGGTGCATATTTTTGACAAATCCAAAATCCAAAATCCAAAATCCAAAATGAGTGAAGTTGTAGTCCGCAAGGCTATGAGGGGAGAAAGGATGAAGACGCTGGATGGGATGACACGGATATTGGATGAGGAAATATTGGTGATCGCTGATCATGAGAAGCCGATTGCCCTTGCGGGGGTCATGGGAGGTGAGGGTTCGGGAGTATCAGCAAAGACCGATTCTATCATTATCGAGTGCGCCACGTTTGATCCTGTATCGGTACGGACAACATCAGCCCGGCTGGGACTAAAGACCGACGCGTCGCAACGGTTTGAGAAGTCACTCGATCCGCATTTGCCTCCCAAGGCAGTGGCGCGGGTGTTGCAGCTTATACAAGAAAGCAGCGCAGATGCTTCCGGATTTGCAGCGACTGGTACAGTTGACGTGCACGCACCACTCCCTGCTCCGAAATCCATTCCCGTATCGTTTGAGTTTATTGAGCGGCGGATCGGTATGAAACTCCCGAAAGGATATACCAAGAAGATTTTACAGGGATTGGGTTTTTCAGTTAAAGAAACGGCGAAAGTTTGGAACGTCACCCCACCGTCCTGGCGCGCGACGCGCGATGTGTCTCTCCCCGAAGATATAGTTGAGGAAATTGGAAGGCATCTAGATTACAATACAATCCTTGACGCCCTTCCCTCGTTTCCGATAATGCCACCTCCGGTTTCAGCGCACCATAACCTGGAACGCGCCATGAAGCGGTTCTTAACCGGCGCGGGATTTTTTGAGGTCGCACATAAACCTTTTTTAGACCCCGCCACGTGGGAGAAGTTTGGACTGGAAAAAGGTGCGCATGTGGAAGTGGTAAATCCAATTGACCCGCACGCCCGTTATCTTCGCCAAAGCCTAATGCCTGGGCTTTTTGACGATGTACGTTTAAATAAAAATCAATCGGCATCGCTTGCGTTTTTCGAATGGGGGAGAATATTTATTCCCCGCGCGGGAGAATTCGCGGTGAAGAAAAATGCAAAGAAACGTTTACCTCACCAACCCATCACTCTTTCTCTGGTAGTATGCGACGCGGTGGGTCAAGAGGAAATGTTACGGCGCGTAAAGGGATTGGCTGCTGCGGTATTGCAGGCTGCAGGATATAGCACAAAGCTCACTATTGCCGAAGATCAGCAGCATCCCGCGTTTCAGAAGGGAACGGTGTTTTCGGTTGCTACGCAGGGCGTACCGGTAGGAGGTGGCGCCGTGACGAGTGCATTGCTTAAGGCCGACTTGGGTGTTACGGTAAAACACAACATTGCTGTATTGAGTATTGACATTGATACGCTGGCAGGAGTATCGCAGATGTTTAAAAAATTTATTCCTCTGCCCGAATTTCCTGCGGTCGAGCGGGATCTCGCCATCGTTATTGGGGAAAATGTTACGTATGAAGAGGTTGAAAAAACCATCCGCGGCGCCGCAAGCGACCTTTTGGAATCAGTGGCGCTGTTCGATATTTTCCGCGGCCGCGGGATTCCTCAAGAGCATAAATCACTCGCATTTCACCTGTCGTTCCGCTCACCCGTACGCACTCTCACGAGTAAAGAAGCGGATGAGGAAATGCAGAGAATCATTGCACAGCTCCAAAAAAACCACGCCGCGAAGGTGAGGGAATGATATTCTCGATTGGAATTATAATATATGTAGCGTCGGAGTTTATCTCCGACCACACGTATGGTACGGGAAGACGGCGAAAATTATTATGTCCATGAGGATGAGCCAGAAAAGGATGTTGCAGCCGTGCAGAAATTCTTGCGCGACGTATGGCTCCATCCGCTCCTGACGCAGGAGACGCTCAACCACCGCCACGAAGCGGTGGGTACATTCAACAAATACCTCGCGAAGTGTCAATTACCTCGCGAGGATTATGTGGGAGTACTTGTGGGGAGGGGAGCAGTCACCTACTCTACACTACTTACGGTTTGAAACCGAACGGCCTTGAGTATATTGTTCATCATCACATTCCACCTCCCCGCCATGAGGATGCATCGCAACTGCAGCATGCGCTCCAGGTT
>JBFLWV010000068.1:0-7526 GCA_040757655.1 Patescibacteria group bacterium
TGAAACGACAGGAACAAATCGAAGCGCTGATGAAATTTATCGATGCCAAACTAACCCAAACGGTCGAACTTTCACACGCAAAACAAGCTCTTATTGACTGTCAATTATGTTCGTGGACTTGAACATATATCGTTTCCCCTTCAGCTCCTCCGGTAAATATTCCTGTTTGCCCTCATCGCCTATAAAATGCGGCGTATATTTGTATCCTTTTCCATAATTTAAGTTTTTCATGAGCTGTGTGGGCGCATTGCGGATATGGAGCGGCACAGGAAGCGCGCCGAATTTCTCCACGTCGCGTTTTGCGCGCTCGTATGCCTCATACGCCGCAACGCTCTTTTTTGACAGCGCCATATAGATGACTGCCTGCGCGAGATGCACCGCGCATTCGGGCATGCCGAGCTTGTGGCACGCGTCAAACGCGGCATTTGCGATCAGCAGCGCCGTGTTATTTGCTAAGCCAATGTCTTCCGAGGCAAACCGTACAACCCTTCGTGCAACGTAAAGCGGATCTTCGCCGCCCTCAAGCATCCGCGCGAGCCAATACACTGCCGCATTCGCGTCTCCCCCGCGCATGGATTTATGCAGAGCGGAAATTATATTGTAGTGTTCTTCGCCTTTTTTATCATACAACAAGTGGGATTTCTGCAAAATTTGTTTAATCTTTTCTATGGTAATAGCCTCTCCCTCGTCAAAACAGGCTTCCAGTGTATTTAACGCGAATCGTGCATCACCATGCGCCTGCGCGGCGATAAAATCCAAAATTTCGTTTGAAATCTCGCCGCCCACTTCATGAAGCGCCCGTTCCAGAATTTTCTTTAACGCTGTCTCATTCAGCTGCTTTAATACAAACACCCGCGCACGAGAGAGCAGCGCCGAGTTCACTTCAAACGAGGGATTCTCGGTCGTAGCGCCGATCAACGTTATCACGCCTTTTTCCACATAAGGAAGTAGCCGATCCTGCTGCGCTTTATTCCAGCGGTGGATCTCATCGATAAAGAGTACAGTCTTTACCCCCAGGCGAACTCCGCTTTCCGCCCGTTCGATTATTTTGCGCAACTCGTCAATACCGCTTGTCGTGGCTGACAGTAGTACAAATTCAGCTTTCGTGAGGTGCGCGATGACGTGCGCCAGGGTCGTCTTGCCGCACCCCGGGGGCCCCCACAGCACCATGGAAGGCACACGATCTTCCTCAATCGCGCGGCGCAAAAACGTTCCCTTCCCTAGGAGCTCTTCTTGGCCCACAAAATCTTCCAACCGCTCCGGCCGCATTCGATCGGCAAGAGGTGTACTATTTAAAACACTATGCTTATTCATACCCGCCTAAATTTTGCACCAGTCCCAGTGCATAGTAATTGGTAATCATAATGATTTAAATAATTATATCTGCCCTTGGGCTCGCTCGCAAAAACTTGGGCGGGCATACCACTGGATTATATCACATCTCTCCGCTTCCTTTGACAACCAATACCATTACCGTATGCTTATGGCACATATATGGATAATTTTTGGACCCATCTTTCACGACCATTCCTCGCCCTCGCCCCCATGGCGGGCATGACTGACCGCGCATTTCGCACGATGTGCAAGCGGTTTGGCGCTGATGTGATCTATACGGAATTCGCGTCAGCCAACGCTCTTGCGCGACATAACAAGAAGACCGAACAAATGCTCACCTTTGCCGAAGAAGAACAGCCGGTCGTGTGTCAGATTTTCGGCAGCGATGTTGAGATGTTCTCAAAGGCTACACAAGAGGTAGAGAAGCTCGGTTTTGCTGGTATTGACATTAATTTCGGCTGCCCTGCCTACAAAGTGACGCGGCATGGCGGAGGCGTGCAATTAATGAAGAATCTTGCGCTCTGCGCTGAGCTTGTCGCTGCAGTGTGCGGCGCCGCCACCCTACCCGTGTCCGTCAAGATTCGCGCGAGCATCAATGATCATCAGAAAAAAATAACCGCAATTGATCTCGTGGAGAAAATTAAATCACTGCCTGTATCGGCGATTATGGTCCACGGCCGCTCGTATGAATTGCCATTTGACGGCGAGCCGGACAACGGCATGATAGCTGAAGTAAAGAAGAAATTTAATGGAATCGTCATCGCGAACGGCGGCATTAACAACCCTGAAACGGCCAAAAAAATGCGGGAAGAAACAAAAGCGGACGGCCTAGGCATTGCCCGCGGCGCCTTGGGGCGTCCTTGGATATTCAGACAGATACGCGATTATCTGACGACTGGCAGCTGCCATGAACCTTCATGGGAAGAAAAAAAGGAGTGCATAGTAACGCATGCGAAACTCGCTTTAGAAACCAAAGGCCCTTATGGGATCATAGAAATGCGCAAACATCTGGTATGGTACGTGAAAGGGCTGCGCGACGCAAAAAAAATCCACGAGGAGCTGGTTCGCGCTAAAACTCTCGAGGAGATACAACGGCTTATTATGGCTTGAATAATGCGCTAATACACTTCTCCCCCATGCAAGAGTTCTAAATGCTGTAAGATTTGTTCCGCCTCTAGATGAGTAGACTTAAATTTATCCAATGTTCGTTTGAGACGCTGCGTTGCTTCATCAACAGCTTCTAGGCCGTATTTTCTCCCTAATAATCCAAATTCACAATTAACCTTTTCCGCGATGGAACTCACCTGTGGCCAAAATTGTTCACCCTTCCAATCAGGATTCAACACAAGTTCTTCGATGTTCATAACCAGCGCTTCAATCGCTGCTTCTCTTTTGATCTCTTCACTCGCAGCAATCTCTCTTAACATATATAATGCCATGAAAAAGCATACCAAAGTCATGGTGAGCTGAGACGAACCATGGACATTGCGATCATCCTTCGTCTCGGGCTCTCGAATAACGTGTGTTATAAATCATTATTTCCTCGCATAAAGTCCCACGAGTGTGGCTTGTACGAGCACGTGCCCTTCCATAGCGCGCTCTACATCGCGCTTCTTTGCTGAAGGCACAAGCGACAGTGTTGTATCAAGCGCATAGAGCTTGAATTGGTAACGGTGCACTCCAGAAGGCGGACAGGGGCCGCCCCATCCGGTGCGGCCGAAATCAGTCGTGCCTTCCGCAGCTCCTGCAGGCACTGAATCTTCCTCAATGCGAGACGTTGAAGGATTGATATTCCAAACAAGCCAGTGCACCCAATCGCCCCGCGGCGCATCAGGATCATCTACAATGAGCACTAAACTTTGTGCATCCGCTGGTACGCCTTCTATGGTCAAAGGCGGATTCACGTCTCTCCCATCGCAGGTGTACTGCGATGGGATCTCTGTATTATGTAGAAACGCAGAGCTTGAGAGTTTCATAGCATATGTCAGCAGGAATTGTTCTTGTTCTTTAGACGACCATTTTAGACGATAAACTGTAAAAAATAGTATACCCACGATACCAACGAATAATCCTATCAAGATTAACAATCTTAATCTCATATCTAAACACCATAGCACACCATAAAAGATGCTATGGCGTGGGGAAGTTACTATCAACCATTCGAGGGCGTCGCGCAATCAATCCATGGGCATGTATCAGGCCCGCAATCGCTGTCCTCAAGCGATACATCAGTGACCAAGGTACACTCTAATTGGCTTTCGCCAATATTTGTGGTTGTATTTTCCATTGTTCCTCACCTCCTTTCAGAAACCGTTCCTTACCTTCCCACACACCGTGATACGGGTTATAGGAACACCACCACGGCTTAGGATGTCTTTTACTCTCCAGGAAATCTCTGGCGCGTACCCTACAATCAAAACAGCAATAACGATATTCACAATCGCGGCATACTTCGACTCTATCCTTACTCAACCCCCGAATACGATTTGCTCTTGCAGAGAGAAAAATAGTGCGCGCAGAACCTCTTGTAATGGTACCATAGGAGACCCTCCTCTCTGCAAGACAAGGATAAAGACGACCGTCCGCGCCCACGCATATCTGCTCGGAGAAACAATTATGGCCGACCTTGTTTCTCCAGAACATGCGCTGGTCTATACGCTCAAAACGAGGCCTCACCCTCACCTGCTTCGCTAGCAATGCTCGCGACATAAGCCCTTGTCCGCACGCTCGTCCCACTGGCTCTACCATGGTTGACTTTATATTTTTCACTCCCCATTTCTTTAGACATTCTACTGTTTTTGTAACATCACGTTCATTCTGTCGCATGGCCACAATCGCCACCCTCACTGGAATTCCCATGTCTATTGCCTTCTTTATGACGTACGCCGTCCTTTCCCAGCTCCCCACTCGTTGGGTAATGATATCATGGGTTTTACCGCGGTAACTATAACACGAAAACGCCAATTGAGCACCATATGTCTTCACCTGCAATAAATCCTCATCGCGCATCAAGGTACCGTTCGTGCTGATCTCGATAGAAGTATAGCCTTTGTTGCGCGCGTAGGAAATGAGTGAAAAGAGCAGCTCTCTTTTCAGAAACGGCTCACCACCGATAAACTGGACCCTCCGACAGCCGGTCTTATACACGTCCTTTATTATCCTCTTCCAATCCTCAAGGGTAATGGATTTCCCTACTGCCATACTCCCTGCTCCGCTCTCGTTATAACAATGAAGGCAGTGGAGGTTACAACCCGTGGTGAGCTCCACATGGAGTACGTAACGTGGTCTGAAGGATTTGCGTACTGCATGAAATGTCTGTGGGGTACGCTTTCTCTCCCAACGGCCTAAATTCCACGCACTTAATTGAGCAAGGTAGCTACGCAACCGGGGCTCAGCAACGTGCACGGCTCCCGCTGTTTCATTCACACTTTTACCTGCATTGAGTAATTGCAATGCGCGTACGCTTTCCTTGCTAACTGAAAATACATTCCCTGATATTAAGTCATACAACGCACCTCTGCATACGCCTTCCACCAAAGGGCAATCCTTCTTTAGGAAAAAATACTTTGGCAGTGACGTTTGTATCATACCTCCAGTTTCACCCTACCACCTTGGCTCCAATATACAAGTGGATAACACCATTCAGGATTATCCCTCGTTAAATCAGTGATAAATCGCGTTTCTTTATTGGATGAATCCCCCTGCCTGCAGGCGCCACAACATGCGATAAAGGCCTCCTCGTTTCTGCAGAAGCGTATCATGGGTTCCTTGTTCGGTGATGCGGCCTTCCCGCACCACGATGATGCGATCCATTTTCATGATGGTGGAAAGACGGTGCGCGATGACCATGACGGTCTTATGTGCCATGAGTCGTTCCAACGCATCCTGAATCAAGGACTCGGAATGGGAATCAAGGCTCGAGGTCGCCTCGTCCAGCACGAGGATAGGTGCGTTTTTAAGGATCGCGCGCGCGATTGCCACTCTTTGGCGCTCTCCCCCAGAAAGTTTAATGCCACGTTCCCCCACGTAGGTATCATACCCTTCGGGCATTCTGGTAATAAATTCATCACAATGGGCCAATCCCGCGGCGCGCAACACCTCTGCATCAGAAGCGTCCAGTCTGCCGTAGCGGATATTTTCCATAAGCGTCCTATGGAACAGAATGGGGTCTTGCGGCACCAGGCTAATTTGATCACGCAATGATCGCTGGGTTGCATTTTTTATATTGATGCCATCAATGTAGATACCGCCGTTGGTAACGTCATAGAAACGAAAAAGCAGGGCAGTGACGGTGGACTTGCCCGCCCCCGATGGTCCCACCAAGCCCACCTTCTCACCCGGACGTATCAGGAGAGAAAAATCATGGAGCACGTTTCGCGCCCATGTATAAGCGAAGCTGACATTGCGGAAATCCACCTCGCCCAGCTTCACCATTAATTTCTTCGCGCCTCCCGCATCTTGCACCGCATGGGGGGTATAGAGGATTTCAACCATTTCCTCCGCGTCTGCTAACCTGCGGTAAATGTCCCGAATAATGCGGCCAAAATCCCAGAGGCGGTTAAATATCTGAAGGAGGTATGCCTGGAGCAGCACAAAGTCGCCAATGCTAAACACTCCGCTCACCCAGTAACGAATGGAGATCCTGAAAAGCGCGTATTCCAAGATGATCATAAACAGCGCCTGAATTGATTCGAGGAAGGCGTTTAGGTCCCATACGAACTTTCTTATTTTAAATTGTTCTCCGGTAATGCGTTTAAACGAGCGCTGTTCGCTCGCCAATGAGGTGAAAAGCTTGATATTGACATTGTTCGTAATCGTATCACCCAAATGCGCAGTGACCCGCGAGTCAACCGTGGCGCTCTCCACATCATATTTGAGTTTAAATACGGTAAATCCATAATTCACCGCGAGATAGAGGACGATCCAGCCAATAAGCACCAGCGCGACTGTTATGCTCCGATTCCACAAAACAATGAGGATCGCAATGATGCGTATTGCCATAGGCAGGAGATCCCAATAGAGACGGTCCGAGATGCCCTCAAACGCATCAACGAGACGATTCACCTTGCGCACCAAAGCGCCCACAAAACGATTCACGAAAAATCCGTAGGAATGCCCATGCAGGTATTCAAAGGAAGAATTCAGGATGTCCGACATGACGCGCGGCTGGAAATAGTTGTTGGCAAAGGTTGCGACCCGCCAACAGATCCATTCAATGAGATAGAGGAATAGGATGAGAATAACGATACGGATAAGCGTTGCAGAGAGTTCAGTGCGTGAAAATGATTGGGCCGAACTCAATACGTCAAAGAACCGCTTATAAAAAAGCGGCGCCGCGGTTTCGAGCGCCATACCCGCGGCTAGCGTCACGGTCATGAGGGTCATCAACTTCTTATACGGCTTTGCATGGCGCCAAAAGAGCCGAAAGGTTTGTTTCGTCACCAATTTCATAATCAATCAAAACATACTGTAGCGTCGGAGTTTATCTCCGACTCAACCGATCGGGTGGCAGACAAGCTGCCACGCTACCATGATATCTCTTCTATTCCGTCGTCTTGCCATCAAAATGTTCTTCCTGTGCCAGTGCATCTTCTTTCGTTTTATGCACCACCCCATCCCGATGTTCAGGAGGCGAATAGAGCGTGTAGAGTTTCATTGGCGCATCGTGCGAAGTATTGATGATATTGTGCCGCGCGCCTGCGGGAATCACCACCGCAGAGCCATCCTGGATGGCATGTTCCACGCCATCAAGCACCGCCAATCCCTCTCCTGCTTCAATCCTGATAAACTGGTCGAGTGCGTGCACCTCTTCGCCAATTTCCTCTTTCGGCTTTAAGCTCATTACCACGAGCTGGCTATGCTTCGCGGTATAGAGCACGTTGCGGAAGTTATCGTTCTTTATTGTGGTTTGTTCGATATTCGTGATATAGCCTTTCATTCTCATTAAAATAAATTCCTTTAATAAATCGGGGTGGGGAGGATTGAACTCCCGATCTCACGGTCCCGAACCGTGCGCGATACCACTTCGCTACACCCCGTAATTGAAAATACAAAACCCAAATTCCCAGTTAGGCCTCCCTTCGGTCGGCACTAACTCCCTTCGGGCCGCACTATCCTTCGGAAAGTGTGGGGTCATATCTAATAAGTGCCTAACTGAGTCCAGCACTTTTTCCGAAGGGTAAAGTGTCTGT
>JBFLWV010000069.1:0-25929 GCA_040757655.1 Patescibacteria group bacterium
CACCAAGGTCTCTACCAATCATTTCGCGCTCAAATCGAAGCTGTATGTGAGGGCACTAATGGCAAGTTTTAAAGAGCTTCAGTCCTTGAAAAGTCAGTTTGCATTGGTAAGCCCTGCGTAACATCAGATATAATATAAAGCTCCCGGCTGGAGCAATATTTAGACCACCTGTTATCTAAAACCACCGCTCCGGCCGGGGCAAAATTTTTGCGGTCCCCCACACCCGCGAAGCCCTGCGTAGTAGTTTTTGCAGCTCTAGGTTGCTTTTTTCATCAAGCATCTTAGTCTTTGCATCATGCGCAGGGCTGTTATTTTTGAAAAAAGGGGTTATATGTTTCACTGTAGCGTGGCAGCCTGCCCGCCATATGCCTTCTAAGGGATACGTTCCGTACGTCAGGAAACATTGAAAGGTTTGAGCAATACCGTTCCCCTCAACCGGCTGGGCTCGGCGGGTTTATCTGCCACCACGATGTCGCAGACGAGCTGCGACGCTACAAGTTTTTCTTGCATCTTTTTTCTTTTTTATGGTATCTTATCTTTAGTCCCATAGTTGATTCGATCATCTGCGTTAATCTGCGTTCATATGGCGCATCCCAAACAAGAACGAACTTACGTGATGGTCAAGCCAGACGGCGTAAAGCGCGGGCTGGTGGGCGAGGTGGTGAAACGCTTTGAGCAGCGGGGTTTAAAGATTGTAGCCCTGAAAATGTTTACTGCAACCAGAGACCAGATTGACGGCCATTATCCAAAAGACGAAGCGTGGGTTGAGCGGTTGGGGCATAAAACGCTTGATACCTATACACACTACGGCCTCGATCCGATGAAAGAGTTAGGCACAGCCGACCCAAAAGAAATTGGCAAAATGGTGCGCGGGTGGCTACTCGATTACATGATCGAAGGGCCGGTGGTGAAGATGGTTATTGAAGGGATCCATGCGATTGACATGGTGCGCAAGATTTGCGGCCATACGCTTCCCAACAAAGCGGAAATGGGCACGATCCGCGGCGATTATTCAGTGGATTCACCAGCCGCTGCCAACCGCGACCGGAGAGGAATCCACAACCTTGTGCATGCGTCAGAAACGCCGAAAGAGGCAGCGCATGAAATAGAATATTGGTTTTCACCCGAAGATCTGCACGATTACAAGCGGGCAGAGGAAGATATCATGTTCTAATCTTGAATTATTATGTTTAGACCTCCTCGATTTTGACGAGGAGGTTTTGTGATTTATGGGGAGGAATATAAAATCCAAAATCCAAAAATCAAAATGAAAATGTAAAATTTTTAAATTTTGATTTATCATTTTGCATTATGGTTATTGATATTACTGACCAAATTGTACATAAAGCGTATACGCCACGACCGCTTGAATCCAAGAAATACGACTACGGCCACCTGTTGGTCGTCGGCGGTTCCCGGCAGTATACGGGCGCGCCGCAGCTGGTGGCGCGGGCGGCGATGCGGGCGGGGTGCGACCTCGCGACCATCATCGCGCCACAAAGGGCAGCAGACGCGGCCACGCAGGATCCAAATTTTGTGACGTCGCCGCTTGAGGGCGACGTGATTTCTGTTAGACATTTAATTCACATACGAGATGCCATGGCGCACAAAACAGCTATGGTTATCGGCAATGGGGCAGGAAGGGACCGCCGAACGTTTGATGCGCTGCGATTGATTTTAAAAGAGTGCGGTATCCCTGCGGTCGTAGACGCAGATGCCATTCGTGCGGTGGGGGAGAAAGGCGTTGAGATGGAGAGGGGGAAACCGTTTGTGTTTACCCCGCACGTGGGAGAGTTTCTCGCACTTACCGGTATTGATTTGGCTCCATTACCTTTTGTCGAACGCACAGAGGAGGTAAAAAGTGCGGCGCAGAAATTAAGGTGTGTGGTGGTATTGAAGGGGAATAAAGATATTATTTCTGATGGGGAGGAAATTGCGGTCAATGCGACTGGCACGCCTTTCATGACCAAAGGGGGCACAGGCGACGTGCTCGCGGGCATTATCGGCGCGCTACTTGCACGCGGGGTGGCACCGTTCTTTGCTGCACAAGCCGGTTGCTTCCTTTCCGGCAAAGCAGGGGAGCGCGCAAGCGCGTCAAAAGGCGAAGGCGTTCTCGCCACCGACGTGATTGAGGAGATGCCCACGGTGCTACGAGACGTACTTGGTTGAAATAGATGCAGCGGAGAGGTGCTATGCAGGAACATTATTTTCACGATCGTGAGAAAAATGTCCCTTGAGAACAATGGAAAGAATAAAGATTAATATTCCATAATGTATAACGCAAAAGGCATGACTTTGGTTTTTGGTCATGCCTTTTAAGGTTTGGGGATCGGGATCCATCCCAGAAATACCGCACTTAAGATTAGCGCGGTATAGACGAGGGTCATGCATTGTTCGACCCTCTTCTGATTTTTCGCGATACTATAAACAATCGCGCCGATTGAATTTGCCGCAACACAAACAGCGACGAATACGATCGGAAGCGGGATCAATCCCACGGCGGTTGCTGCAAGCAATATCGCGCAGCCGATGGTATTGACCCATGTTGCAACACCATTGTTTTTTAGATGGACCGCCGAATCCATCATCCACATTCCCACCACATTGGTCGCGATATACACGACCGAAAATGCAAATGGGAATGCGGGCCGGTAAAGAAGCGCCACCGGCAGAGCGAGTGTCCAGCTTATAGGAACGTTCACAAATAAATCGTTCCAAAAGCTTAAGGGGGATAGGATAAATCCTATCACCCAAAGAACAATTTTTTTCATGTAATCCCTTTCATGTAATCCCTTTCGTTTTTAATGAACAGTTTGGGTAAAATAAAAAATCCAGCCGGGGGCTGGAAGGGTGTTACTTTATTTTATTAAACCTTATGCATAACACCAACCAGTCCCAAGGATAGGGGACATCTTCATCATGCTCATCTTCATCGTTTTGCTGGTTGTGTTTTGCATACTGTTCTTCTATGGTAGGGGATATAGGTTGGTATGTCCAGGTGCAGTTATCCCCAGCCTTATATGACGTAGAAAATATATTGTAATTATTGCGGGAAATTATCTTGAATTGGCTTGACGGTGTGGTATACTTGTAGCGGCTCCTTTTAAGCGATCATAGTAGGTTTAAGTGGTTCGTCAAGTAATATTCGTCGGTTGAGCTTGATTTCCCGGATACTGTGGTATCTTGGTTGAGAGCAACCAGCGGCTTTTCTCCTTTTTGGAGAGAATCTTGTATCGGATGACCATTGCGTTATGCATGAGGCCAACTGATGGAAGACACAGCCCGATTGACTTCCGAGGGACTACCTGCCTACTATAAGCTTTAAGGAGCCTTGTTAGTGAAGAATTTAGTGCCGGGGTATAGTATAGCGGTAGTACGCATGCATGGGGTGCATGTAGTCCCAGTTCAACTCTGGGTACCCCGACCAGTATGATATTCCTCCTAAAAGGAGAGAGGTTTAGAGATTATAAAACCCGCCTTATGGCGGGTATTGAGTATAGAATGAACGCGCACATCCTACCTCTCTTCAGATTTTTTCTTGATCTGGGTTTTTAAGCAGCGCGTGCAAATTTTGACTCCCTTGCCGTCAATGGTTTTAGGTTGCACATTCACATATACCCAGCGCCTCGACGCGATGTTCGAGTGTGAGCGGGAAGTCATTTTCGTGGGGCCTCGATAGCAGAAATCGCAGCGGCGGGACATAAATAAAATTCAAAATGCAAAAATCAAAAGTCAAAATGATGGTGTCCCGCGTTGCGGGACGATTCTTTCTGGAAAGAAGGTTAACATAATTGACCATAAAAGGCAAATTTGTGGTGGGGGTGTGTTGTATGGTAGGATTGAAACACCTTATTACATTGCGCGTCGTTATCACGTTTGTTTCTTGTATCTTGTTTCTTCTCATTATGTCTGATATTGCATTTCTCATTTTCATCATCATGGGTGCGATCATCCACGAGTACAGTCATGGATGGATGGCAGATCAGTTGGGCGATCCCACGGCGAAAGATTTGGGAAGATTAACTCTCAATCCTCTCGTACATATCGATCCTATGGGATCAATCCTCTTGCCGCTCTTTGCGTGGGTGGCGACCCATGGGCAATTTTTGTTTGCGTATGCCAAACCAGTCCCTTATAATCCCAATAACTTGCGAAGCCAGAAATGGGGACCTGCGTTGGTGGGGATCGCAGGCCCTGCATCTAATATCATTATCGCGGCGCTCCTTGGTATCATCGTTCGTTTCCTTCCCGTGTCTTCCTTTGTGGAAATGCTTATTGTTGGCGTGTGGGCGAATGTGATGCTCGCCGTATTCAACCTCGTGCCCATCCCCCCTCTTGATGGTTCAAAGGTTTTATTTGCGTTTCTTCCCAGCACATGGAAAGGATTAGAATACACCCTCGAGCGGTTCGGCATTCTGCTGTTTTTTTTCTTTATCTTTTATTTTGCGCGTGCGTTATATCCGCTCATGGCATTTCTTTTCCACCTTTTTACGGGGATTACTTTTTAAGCTCGTTTGACAGTTCTTGAAAGAATTGATACGCTCAAGGAGCTCTTATCACAATTATAAGGAGTTTATTTTGTGCCTACGATAAACCAATTAGTCCGACGGGGGCGGAAGAGCCTCAAGCGTAAGACCAAAGCGCCTGCTCTGCAGACGGTGTTTAACGTGCTTATGCGCAGGAGAACAACGCTCTCAAAAGGTAATCCTTATAAGCGCGGGGTGTGCCTGAAGGTTACCACCATGACGCCCAAGAAACCAAACTCTGCATTGCGGAAGATTGCCCGCGTGCGGCTCTCGAACGGTGAAGAAGCGACTGTTTATATCCCCGGTGAGGGGCACAATTTACAGGAGCACTCCATTGTATTGGTGCGAGGCGGAAGGGTGAAAGATTTACCGGGCGTACGATATCACATTGTGCGGGGGGTATTTGATACGGGCGGCGTGCAGGCGAGAAAGCAGGGAAGGTCTCTGTACGGCGCGAAGTTGGAGAAAGCAAAGAAATGATGTGCAAATTCAAAAATCAAAATCTAAAAATCAAATTATAGGGCCCCGACTAGCTCGTCGGGGCGGAATACCTACATTTTGAGATCTGCATTTTGCATTTTGATTTCATTAGTTATGCGTGGGAAGAAAGCGCCAAAGAGGAAGATCGCACCAGATCCAACGTACGGATCGGTAGCGATTGCAAAATTCATCAATTACCTCATGCGGCGGGGGAAGAAGTCTGTCGCCCGGAAGGTGCTCTACCGCACCTTTGACGCGCTGCAGGCGACGGGTGCGGATCCCCTTACCATCTTTGATACCGCGATGAAAAATGTGGGTCCTGCGCTTGAGGTGCGGCCGCGGAGGATTGGGGGTGCTAATTATCAGATCCCCTTTCCCGTGAACCCTGACCGCAGGAACACGCTCGCCTTCCGGTGGATTCTCAATGCGGCGAGGGTGCGAAAAGGGAAACCTATGCACATAAAACTCATGGAAGAATTACAGGAAGCAGCGAAGGGGGAAGGAGCGGCGGTAAAGAAGAAGATGGATATGCAGAGAATGGCTGAAGCAAATCGGGCGTTTGCGCATTTTGCGAGGTACGGATAGATGGTCGGGAAGGTCGTTAAGCCCGTTTGCGCTCGCACAATTTCTTTCTGCGGAACTTGCGTGCCTTCGGCACCGTTCCGATAAGCCCCCAATTAACACAACTAAAGCTTATCGGAACTCGCTCGAACAGTCCTCGTGCGGAAATTGGCGAGCGCTCACGTAAGGCTAACATCCGTGTAGGGAGAGGGAGAAGAGGAGGATTTATTTTTTTACATCAATTTCACATTCGTAAATATTTGTATCATTTGCATACATTCGCATATTAGTATCATTTAGTATGCCTCGTGAATATTCATTGGAAAAAACCAGAAATTTCGGCATCATTGCGCACATTGATGCAGGCAAAACCACCGTGTCTGAACGCGTGCTTTTTTATACTGGCAAGAAGCATAAGATTGGAGAAGTGCATGAAGGTGCAGCAGAGATGGACTGGATGGAACAGGAGAAGGAGCGCGGCATTACCATTACCGCAGCAGCAACGACTTGTTTTTGGGCGCCCACATTAGATCCCACCAATAAGCATCGCCTTAACCTCATTGATACGCCGGGTCACATTGACTTTACCGTAGAAGTGAAGAGGAGTTTGAGAGTGTTGGACGGCGCGGTCGTGGTGTTTGATGGCGTGGCAGGCGTGGAGCCGCAGTCAGAGACGAACTGGCGTTACGCTGATGGCTATAACGTCCCCCGCATATGTTTTATTAATAAACTTGACAGGATGGGTGCGGATTTTTGGGCGGATGTAAAAAGTATTCATGAACGGTTGACGAAAAACGCGTATCCGCTCCAGGTCCCCATCGGCGCTGAAGAAAAGTTCAAAGGCATCATTGATCTCTTGAGCCGCAAAGCGTTTATATACCATGATGATTTAGGAAAGGAGATTACTGAAGAGGAGGTTCCTGTCGAATTGTCAAAAACCGTGGAGGAAATGCGCCATGCCCTCATTGAGGCGATCGTGGAAAAGGATGATGGTTTAATGCATCAATACTTGGAAGGCAAAGAGCCTCCCTTGAGGGAATTAAAAGCAGTATTACGGAAAGCAGTCATTCAGTGTCAGATCGTCCCCATCCTCTGTGGTTCTGCGTTGAAGAATAAGGGCGTGCAGTTTCTTCTCGACGCAATCGTGGAATACCTTCCCTCTCCCTTGGATGTGCCTGAGGTGGCAGGTACTAATCCAAAGACAGGTGAGGCACTCACGCGCAAGGCGTCTGATGGCGAGCCATTCACCGCGCTTGCCTTCAAGGTCGCCGCAGACCCGTATGTGGGGAAACTCACCTTTTTTCGGGTGTATGCGGGGCACTTGAGCGCCGGGTCATACGTGCTGAACGTGAGTAATGGAGAGCGCGAGCGCATTAGCAGGATCGTGCGGCTCCATGCGAATCATCGCGAAGACGTGGCAGAGGTCTATGCGGGAGAGATTGCTGCGGCCGTGGGACTCAAAAATACTTCAACCGGTCATACCTTGTGCGATCCTGAACACCCCATCGTTCTTGAATCTATTGTATTTCCTGAACCAGTGATTTCCGTCGCTATTGAGCCAAAGACGAAAGTGGATCAGGAAAAAATGGGCATTGCGCTCCAGCGGCTTGCGGAGGAGGATCCCACCTTCCGTATTAAAACTGACGAAGAGACGCTTGAAACCATTATCTCTGGCATGGGCGAACTGCATCTTGAAATCATCGTGGACCGGATGAGGCGCGAGTTCAATGTGGAAGCAACTGTTGGCAAGCCACAGGTGGCGTATAAAGAGACTATCAAGGCGGAAGCAGAGGGAGAGGGGAAATATATCCGACAGACGGGCGGACGCGGACAATACGGCCATTGTTGGCTCAGGGTAGCACCACGGGCAAGGGGAGAGGGATATGAGTTTATTGATGAAATCAAAGGAGCGGCGATTCCGCGGGAGTATATCCCTGCGGTTGAAAAAGGAGTGAAAGAAGCGCTTGAGAACGGCGTCGTTGCAGGATACCCAGTCATAGATTTACGTATCGCTGTGTATGACGGTTCGTATCATGAAGTTGATTCATCAGAAGCGGCGTTTAAGCTTGCTGGATCATTTGCATTTCAAGAGGCATGCAAAAAAGCACAGCCGGTGTTGCTAGAACCTATTATGAAAGTGGAGGTGATTACTCCGGAAGAATTCCTGGGCGAGGTGATTGGGGATTTAAATTCAAAACGCGGTCAGATTAAAGAGATGAGGGATCGCAGCGGCGTGAAGATTATTGATGCACTCGTCCCCTTAGCAGAAATGTTCGGGTATGCGACCACCCTGCGGTCTATGACCCAAGGACGCGCGTCCAACACGATGGAGTTCTCCCACTATGAAGAGGTGCCCAAGCAGATTGCCATTGCCATCCAAGAATCAAGAGGTGGGTTAAAGAGGCGAGGGTAATTTTTTGCTTATTTTAGCGAAATATTTGTGGTAAGACCTATAAAGAAGTATTGAGGAAAATCGCTCTCTTGCATCAGTGGTGATATTTTGCTACAATCAGAGTTGCCCTAAAGTCTCTCGAGAAAGAGAGTTTTAGTCATAAATATTAACTATTTAATTTCATCACGCGTATGGCAGGAAAATTTGAACGAGTAAAACCACATATCAATGTCGGTACCATCGGGCATGTCGACCATGGGAAGACAACACTGACCGCAGCCATGCTCAAGATTTTGCGTTTAAGCGGTTTTCAAGCACAGGATAAAGGAGTAGACCAGATTGATAATGCCCCCGAAGAGAAGGCGCGCGGCATTACCATCAATACCGCTCACGTGGAGTATGAGACCAACAAGCGCCACTATGCGCACATAGACTGTCCAGGGCATGCTGATTATGTGAAAAATATGATTACGGGTGCTGCACAAATGGACGGCGCTATCCTCGTAGTGTCCGCCGCGGATGGCCCCATGCCTCAGACCCGTGAACACATCCTGCTTGCGCGGCAAGTAGGCGTTCCTTATATCATTGTGTTCTTAAATAAAGTTGATCAGGTAGACGATAAAGACCTCGTTGACTTGGTGGAAGAGGAAGTAAGGGAGCTTCTCAAGAAATACGAATTCCCTGGCGATACGATACCCATCATACGAGGTTCAGCTCTTAAGGCACTCGAAGAGGCAAATGCGGGCAATAAAGAAGGTGAGAACTTTAAGGCCGTGCTGAAACTCACGGAGACGCTCGACGAGTATATTCCGGAACCGGTGCGTGCGGTTGATCAGCCCTTCCTCATGCCCATTGAGGATATTTTCTCTATTGAGGGCCGCGGGACTGTGGTGACCGGGAGGATCGAGAGGGGCATGATTAAGGTCAATGATGAGATTGAAGTAGTGGGCCTGAGGGAAACGCAGAAAACGGTGGTGACAGGGATCGAAATGTTCAACAAATCGCTTGATGAAGGTCGTGCCGGTGATAATGCAGGCTGCCTTTTGAGAGGTTTGAAGAAAGAAGATGTCGAGCGTGGGCAGGTTATCGCCAAGCCCGGCACCATCACGCCCCATACCGAGTTTGAAGGGCAGGTGTATATCCTCTCCAAGGATGAGGGAGGTCGCCATACGCCATTTTTCAAAGGATATAAACCGCAATTCTATATCCGTACTACTGACGTGACGGGAGAGGTTATTCTTCCGGAAGGCACGGAAATGGTGATGCCGGGCGATACGGTGCAAATTAAAGTTGTCCTGCAAAAGGCGGTCGCGTTGGAAGAGAAACAGAGGTTTGCGATTCGCGAAGGCGGGCACACCGTGGGCGCAGGCGCAGTCATCAAAATCCATAAATAGACAGTGTTGATTTGATTCTGTAAAGCGATGGCTCTATTACAACCTACAACTCATGCAAAGACCGTAAAGTCCGTAGGAAAAGACGAGGAAGGTCCGCAGCGTATCCGGATTAAGATTAAGGCATATGACCACAAGATCGCGGATCAATCCACGCGCACGATCATCGAAACCGCAGAGAGAACTGGCGCACAACTGAAAGGGCCAGTGCCATTGCCGACAGAAAAAACAAAATATACCACCATCCGTTCCGCATTTGTGCACAAGAATTCCCGGGAGCAGTATGAATTAAGGATCCACAAACGCCTCATTGATATCATTGATCCAAAAGCCAAGACCGTGGATGAGCTCATGAATTTAAATTTACCCGCGGGAGTCGATATCGAAATAAAAATGTTATAGATTCTTTTCAAACAATTGCCGTCAGCATTCTCGGGGACCGACCTCGCATGAGCGGGGTTACCTCCTCCTATAGTACTGATGCGCAAGAGATGAGGTTACCGTTTTGGCATAAAACACCAATATTTCACTGGCGATGCGAATACCGCTTCCCGAGAATGTATTGGTTGTGGTATTCGTTTTTAATTATACGAAGAGGAGTATACCCGCTAAATTTTCGTATCGGAATTTCAAAGTGTTGAAATTCCGACAGACACTTTACCTTTCAGGTAAGTGCGGGACTGCGTTAGGCCTCGCAGGAGATACGACCCCGCACGTAAGCGAAGCTTAGTGCGGCCCGGAGGGAGTGAGTGCCCGAAGGGCCTAACTTGTGCGGGTAAAGACCAAAATGAGAAGCAGTTCGTCGAGTAATTATTATTATCAAGTAAGACGCACCAAGACTCGTGCAAAACTTAGGCGGATATGAGAGTGCTCTTAGGGCGAAAATTGAACATGACGCGTATATTTGAGGAAGATGGCACTGTGGTTCCTGTAACCGTGGTGGATGTGTCAGGATGCGCGGTCACACAGGTAAGAGACCACCCTAACCATACCATTGAGGTACAGCTTGGCTACGGGAAAGTGCGGCATCTCACAAAACCCCTTCAAGGGCATCTGAAAGACCTCCCCCCCTTCCGGTTTCTTCGATCGTTCCAGCACCCTCCAGAGGAAGCAAAAGATTTTATCCGTGGTAAAGAAATCCCTGCAACTATTTTTCAGCCGGGTGAGAGCGTATCGGTGACAGGGTCCTCAAAAGGAAAAGGATTTGCAGGAGTTATAAAGAGGCATCATTTCCACGGGCACCCTTCTACCCATGGTCATAAGGATAGCCTTCGCGCGCCCGGCAGTATAGGCGCGGGTGGAGTTCAGAGGGTCATGAAAGGCAGAAGGATGGCAGGACGGATGGGAGGAGAGCGGGTAACGGTTAAAAATTTAACGGTGGTCAAGGTTGAACCGGAGAGAGGTTTATTGTATGTCTCTGGTGCCGTGCCGGGAGCGAGGAATAGTCTGGTCGTGATAAAATCTAAATGAAAAATTAGACATACTGCAACAGCACACCAGATGTGGATCGTTCTTAGTCTACAATGGCCAATACCCAAACTCCAATAACCAATCAAGGCCCAAATGACCGGATGGCCAAAGTGTTTGAGATTTTGAGCATTGGGATTTGATTGGACATTGGATATGGGGACTTGGGATTTCATAACGTATGTTGAAAATCAATGTTTACAATCTCGATGGCACGGTTGCGCAGGAACTCGATTTACCATCAGAGGTTTTTGGCGTGAACGTAGATCGATCTCTTCTTCATCGAGTGCTTGTTTCAAGGGCATCAGGGCGACGTGCGGGAACTGCACACACCAAAACACGCGATGAGGTAAGGGGAGGAGGCAAAAAACCTTGGCGTCAGAAAGGGACCGGTCGGGCGCGCCATGGTTCGACGCGATCGCCCTTGTGGAAAGGTGGTGGCGTTGTGTTTGGGCCGCGGAATGAACAAAATTGGGAGCGGAAGGTGAACGTGAAGGTCGCGCGAAAGGCACTGGCGATGGCGTTCTCTGCGCAGCATAAATCCAAACACATGGTGATGATGAAAGAGTTTATTTTGAAGGAACCAAAAACAAAAGTATTTTTAGCGGCATTGCGTGAGATGCGTGCGCATATTGATGAATTAAGCCATCTTCATGTGCCTACCCCACGACAAGAGTTACTGATAGTATTTCCCAAACTCTCCCAGGAAACATTCACAAGGGCGAGCAGGAATGTGCCCGGGGTGCGCGCGGTGAGCGCTCATGATGTCGCGATTGAAGACGTGGTGGGGTACCGCACTATCATCATGATACCTGAGGTTATTCCAATACTGTTAAGGCGTTGCATGAGTTCAAAGAATAAAAATGGTATATAAATCCCAAATCCCAATGACCAATTTCCAAACAAATCCCAAATCCAAAATTTCAAACATGTGGACATTCGGGTATTATGTTATTGATTGGTCATTGGAACTTGATCAGTGGTCATTTTCATAGAGTATGGGTTTCCTCGATCGATTCAAACGAAAACATGAAGTGGTGCAGCGTGCGGCGCCGAAAGGCGTTGCGTCGAAAAAAGAGGCGGGAGAGGCGAAGGAACCTGAAGTGAAGGAGGAAGACAAAGTGCTCCCCCCTCACGCGCGTCCTTACTATCATGAAGGGGGCTCAATACTTCTTAAGCCTATCGTCTCAGAGAAATCCACGCGCGGAGCGGCACATGGCCAATATACGTTCGTAGTGCAGAGACGCGCTACCAAGGGATCAGTGAAGGATGCGATTGCAGCGACCTACGGCGTGCGGCCACTATCCGTTGCTATCCAGAATTATGAGGGTAGAAGGGTGAGATTTGGACGCCACTTTGGGGTCACGAAATCCTACAAGAAAGCAATCGTGACGCTTCCTCAAGGCAAAACGATTGATGTATTAGCAACCACATCGAGAGGGTAGCTTCAAAAAAACCCCGATCACCAACAGTATGGCAATCAAATTGTACAAATCTACCAGTCCTGGGCGGCGTGGTGCCTCTCACATTCCGCATACGAGTTTTACCAATAAACAACCGGAGCGTTCATTAGTTATGCCTCTCCCAAGGAGCGGAGGGAGGAATGTGCAGGGCAAGATTACCGTGCGCCATCGAGGAGGGGGGCACAAGCGGCTATACCGTATGATTGATTTTCATCAAATCCGCTATGATGTGCCAGCGAGAGTGATTGCGGTCGAGTATGATCCAAACCGCACGAGTGCTATTGCCTTGGTGGAATATCCCGACAAGGAACGACGTTATATCCCCGCCTCTGTGGATATAACGGTGGGAACTGAAGTCATGGCAAGTTTACATAAGATTGAAGCGACGCCTGGCAATCGTATGCCGCTTAAGTATATTCCCACGGGCTTAGCGGTATATAATATCGAATTGGTTCCGGGACGGGGAGGAAAAATTGTGCGATCTGCGGGAACGAATGCGATACTCATGAACGTGGAAGGTAATTTTGCCCAAGTGAAGCTCCCCTCGGGTGAGATCAGACTTTTCCCCAAAGACGCATGTGCATCCGTGGGCCAAGTTTCTAATCCTGATAGACGTTTGGTAAGGTTAGGCAAAGCAGGCCGTATGCGCCATAAGGGGTGGAAACCGAAGGTGCGCGGTAAAGCGATGAACCCTGTTGACCATCCTCATGGGGGCGGTGAAGGACATAACCCTGTGGGTATGAAATTTCCGAAAACGCCCTGGGGAAAGCCAGCGTTTGGGATACCGACAAGGAAGAAGGACAAATGGACGAATAGATTTATTGTGAAGCCCGCCTAAATTTTTACACCATTATGTTCTCGTATGTGTATATCTTAAGAAGTCTGCACGATGATAAGTTCTATGTAGGATGCACGAATGATCTTAAGAAACGTTTACGAGAACATAATGTCGGCAAGTCATGTGCGACGAAGCGACGGACACCATTTCATCTCTTCTGCTATGAAGCGTATCCCCACCGTCTCGATGTCGAGACCAGAGAACGGTTCTTCAAAACAGGCTGGGGAAGACAATATATCCAACGCGCATTACGACATTATTTATCAAGTGTAAAAACTTAGACGGGTATGTCACGTTCACTCAAAAAAGGCCCCTTTGTAGATCAGAAACTTCTCGCCCGCCTGAAGTCGCTCAAGCCCGGCGATAAGACGGTTGTGAAGACATGGGCGCGCGCATGCGTGATAACCCCTGAAATGGTGGGCTTTACGATTGGCGTGCATAATGGCAAGACGCACGTGCCTGTTATGATAGTGGAGAATATGGTGGGCCACCGGTTGGGGGAGTTTTCACTTACGCGAAAGTTCGTACGTCATGGCGGCCGTATGCAGCGGGAGATTGAAGCAAAACAGCAGGAAGCGCAAGCAGCGGAAACAAAGACGGAAGAGAAAAAATAAGCAGTATGTCGAAATTCCAAGCACCAAGCACCAAATTACAAACAATGAGCAATTACCAAATTACAAAATATTTTGATAGTAGGATTTTGGATTTGTTTGGAAATTGGAAATTGGGATTTGGAAATTATCAATAGTGGTATGGACGTTACTGCAAAATTAAGGTTTCTTCGTATGGCGCCCAGGAAGGTGCGACTGGTGGCGGAGACCATACAAGGAGTTGATGCGATGAAAGCGGTCGCACTCCTTTCGTTTGATGCGCATCATTCGGCAAAACCATTAAGAAAGTTGGTGGAATCAGGGCTCGCGAATGCGAAGCATAATTTTCACCTTGATCCCTCTAGTCTCTATGTGAAAGAGATCCGTGTTGATGGAGGACCAACGCTCAAGCGTCATTTCCCGCGGGCCATGGGTCGCGCGGCACCCATCCGCCGCAGGACCAGCCATGTGATATTGGTGTTGGGGGAGAAGGTGGCGCGGGGTGAAAAAAGTCAAAAATCAAAAATCAAAAATCAAAATTATAGAGCCCCGACGAGCTAGTCGGGACGGAATACCTTTATTTTGAGTTTTGAGCTTTGCATTTTGAATTACATTATAGGGTATGGGTCAAAAGGTACATCCCAAAGCATTCCGTTTAGGCGTTATTTCCTCGTGGGACTCGAAGTGGTTTGCACGGGGGCGTCGCTATGCACAGATGCTTCGTCAAGATGTGGAGATACGCAAGTTTTTGAGAAATAAACTGCGTGATGCGAGTGTAGCGAAAGTGGAAATTGATCGGAATCCCAACATCCTCGCTATCACTCTGCATACTGGGAAACCAGGTGTTATTATTGGACGCGGGGGGAGCGGTGCTGAAGAATTGAGGAGGGTCATAGAAAAGAAATTTTTGCGCACCAAGGGTACAAAGCTTAATCTTTCCATTAAGGAGGTAGAGCACCCCTTGAGTTCCGCGCAGATTGTAGCTCAAAATATTGCGTTGGAGATTGAGCGTCGACTTCCCTTCCGTCGTACGATGCGCAGGGCTTTAGAGCAAGTCATGAAGACGAGTGGAGTTGTCGGGGCCAAAGTAGCACTCTCCGGTAGGCTTGATGGCGCCGAGATTGCAAGACGTGAGATATTATCACGGGGGAAAATCCCTATGCACACGTTACGCACCAATATTGAATTTGGCAGGACGGTCGCAGTGACCACCTATGGAACCGTGGGAGTGAAGGTGTGGATTAATCATGGAGAAGTGTTTAACACGGATGAAATTCAAAAATCAAAAATCAAAAATCAAAATGATGGAGTGCCGCACCGCGGCACGTAATTCCTTTATTCTGCATTTTGAGTTTTGCATTTTGCATCACATTAAGGTATGTTATTCCCAAAAAAAGTAAAACACAGAAAGTGGCACCGTCATGCAGGAAGTGTGCGCGCGACCGCGACAAGGACCACCCGTGTCAATTTTGGCGAATGGGGTTTGAAGGCAGTCACCCATGGCTACGCGACGTCCCGACAAATTGAATCGGCGCGGAGGACTATTTCAAGGTATTTACATAAAGGTGGCAAGATGTGGATACGGATCTTTCCCGATAAGCCAATTACTCTCAAAGGTTCGGAAGTGCCTATGGGAAGCGGGAAAGGCACCGTTGACCATTATGTGGCAAATGTGAGACCGGGGATGGTGTTATTTGAGATTGACGGGATCGGTGGGGAGTTGTCGAAGAAAGCGTTAAAGGATGCGGGATATAAATTATCAATGAAGACAAAAGTGGTGAGGAGAGTTGAAGCGTGACGTAGTATGCCCAGTAATACAACATCGTATAGTCATGAGTATTATGGAAATGAAAGAATTGAGGGAGAAAACTGAAGAAGAATTGAAAAAGGTCCTTTCTGAATCCCAAGGGAAGTTGGTCGATTGTAGATTCCGAACCGCCGCAGGGCAACAGAAGGATACCCGTGAAGGACGGCGTGTAAGGCGCACGATCGCGAGGATCCTTACCCTCCTGCGATCTCGCGTCTCATGAGGAGGGACAGGTCGCGACTTGTCCTTCTCGCGAAATTCGTTCATGTGAATTCTTATGAAAATTCCACAGCGACAATTGAGAGGAGTTGTTGTTTCAGATGCGATGGAAAAGACGATTGTCGTCCGCGTCGATCAGATGAAGGTGCATGCGAAATATGGGAAACGCATACGGGTGAGCAATACCTTTAAGGTGCATGATGAGAAGAACGCCTATCATGTGGGCGATAAGGTCACCTTTGTCGAATGTCGTCCCTTGTCGAAAGAGAAGAGGTGGAAGGTGGTATGAGTAATTATAGTTTTACACATTTTCAGCGTTATTCCGCGTCACCATCCGCGTTGATCTGCTTCTACAAGGCATAGAACCGGAAGAACGCAGAAAGTCACGCAGAAGGACGCGGAATGATGAGAGGTTTATTCCAAGATTATGGTCCAACACAGAACAATGCTCAATGTCGCCGACAACACAGGGGCGAGAAGGCTCCAGGTGATTCATGTGAAAGGTGGTTATAAGAAACGCACTGCGTCTCTTGGCGATATCGTGAAGGTTTCCGTAAAACTTGCGGATCCGCATACGGGCGTCAAGAAAGGGGAGGTGTATGACGCGGTGATCGTACGCACCCACAAGGAGATAAGGCGAAAAGACGGTACGTATGTGCGGTTTGATGACAATGCGGCGGTCATTGTTGATCCAAAGACGAAGGAGCCAAAAGGGACGCGCATTTTCGGACCCATCGCAAGAGAGCTCCGTGGGAAAGGTTTTACCAAAATAATTTCATTGGCGCCGGAAGTGGTATGAGAATTTTTCCCGAATCCCTCCCGAATATCCCGAATACTTCCCGAATATCGCACGAATATTCGGCCGGGTATTCGGAAACATTTCGGCGCATTCGGTGGAGATTCGGGCAATCATATGTGATATGAAAGTGAAAAAGAATGACAATGTAAAGATTATGAGTGGGAAGGATAAGGGTAAGACAGGGAAGGTGATCCAAGTATTCCCCCAGGAACGCCTTGTGGTGGTGGAAGGGTTAAATACCAGAGCAAAACATCTCCGTGCGCGGGGGAGTGCGAAGGGTCAGCGCATACTCTATCCCGCGCCGATGACAGTATCAAATGTCATGGTGGTATGTCCCTCCTGCAGCGTTGCAAGCCGGCTTGGGAAAGTCATCGGCGACGACGGCGTAAAGAAGCGTCAGTGCAAGAAGTGTAAAGCAACATTTATATAAACTATAAGACTCTAAGCACTAAATCCTAAACCCTAAACAAATCCCAATGATCGAAATTCAAAGTGTTACCCAATAGGAGCAATTTAGGATTTAGAGTTTAGTATTTAGGATTTCAATATTGATTATGACTTTTCGAGAACATTATCAGAAAAAAGTAGTCCCAGAAATGATGAAGCAGTTTGGAGTGTGCAACTCCTTGGCGGTGCCACGGATCGTGAAGGTCGTGCTGAATGTTGGAATTGGCCGTAATAAGAATGACGAGAAATATACCACGACCGTCGTAGATACGCTCACCAGGATCACTGGCCAGAAGCCGGTGTGGACAAAAGCAAAGAAGTCAATTGCAGCGTTCAAAATACGGGGAGGGCAAACCGTGGGCACAAAAGTTACCCTGCGCGGCAAACGCATGGAGGATTTTTTGTACAAGCTCATTTCAGTTGCCCTGCCGCGTATTCATGATTTTCGCGGCCTTCCTTCTTCAGCAGTTGACACGTCTGGTGATCTTACGATAGGATTTCGTGAACATCTCGCATTTCCCGAAATACGTCCTGATGAAGTGGAGCGGATTCATGGCCTTGAGGTGAGTATTCATAGTACGGCAAAAACGAGGGAAGAAGGAGTAGCTCTATTTAGCCTCCTGGGTTTTCCATTTCAGGGAGAAAAATAAGGAGTATGCCCGCCTAAATTTTCGTATCGGAATTTCAAAGCGTTGAAATTCCGACAGACACTTTACCCTTCAGGTAAGTGCGGGACTGCGTTAGGCCTCGCAGGAGATACGACCCCGCACGTAAGCGAAGCTTAGTGCGGCCCGGAGGGAGTGAGTGCCCGAAGGGCTTCACTGGTGCAGGCAGGCACATTGGTCAGATTCGATAAGTCGCATAATTATCATTAAGCGATAGTACGCACCGAGACAGGTGCAAAACTTAGGCGGGTATGGCTACAGAATCACAGAAAGAAAAGTCGAAAAGGAAACCGAAGTTTTCAACGCGGCTCGTGCGCCGTTGTTGGCGTTGTGGGAGGCATAGGGGATATATGCGTGATTTTGAGTTATGTCGTATTTGTTTCAGGGAGCTGGCGAACGCAGGTCAGATTCCGGGAGTGAGGAAATCGTCGTGGTGATTTTTACGACATATTTATTAAGTGTAAAAACTTAGGCTGGTATGATGACCGACCCCATTGCAGATATGTTAACCCGTATTCGGAACGCCCAGATGGTAAAAAAATCTGAGGTGCTCGTGCCGTATTCTGCCATGAAGTTGTCGATTGCTCAGATTCTTGTCAACGAGCGCTATGTGGCGAAGGTAGAGCGTATGTCCGGGACTACCGCTCGCCGCCGTGGCCACTTTGTTCCGGATCAAATTCGGATTGTACTTCGGTACGTTGAGGAGGGAAAACCGTCTATTTTGAATATTCAAAAGGTTTCAAAACTAGGAAAGCGTGTCTACTGCAGTTATCGGGATCTCCCCCGCGTCCAGAACGACTATGGTATCGCGATCCTTTCAACCTCCAAGGGGGTTATGACGAATCATCAAGCGCGCCGCGAGAAAGTTGGGGGAGAGGTAGTGTGTGAAGTGTGGTAATTTGAAAAAACTCTAAGCACTTGGTATGTCAAGAATCGGCAAAAAACCAATACTCATTCCGCAGGGCGTGACAGTAGATAGTAAGGAGCAGCTCGTTGTGGTGAAAGGACCCAAAGGGGACCTTAGCCTCAGACTCCATCCTCACGTGTACGTGAAGAAGGAAGGGGATACTCTTGTGGTAACCGTCAGTAATCCTGCGGCGAAAGACGATAAAGCGCTCTGGGGATTGAGTGCGCGTCTTCTTGGGAATATGATGAAAGGGGTGACTCAAGGGTATGAGAAGCGATTGGAGATCAATGGGGTGGGGTATCGCGCTGCAGTGGAAGGAGAGAAGCTCGCCCTCAACCTTGGCTTCTCGCACCCTGTGTCTTTTTCTTTACCGCCGGGCATTACTGCGTCTGTTGAGAAAAATGTGATTACCATAAAGGGGATAGAGAAGCAGTTAGTGGGCGAAATTGCAGCACAAATTCGCGCCCTCCGTCCTCCAGAACCTTATAAGGGGAAAGGCATAAAGTACGAGGGAGAGGTCATTCGGAGAAAGGCAGGGAAACAGGTAAAAGCGGCGGGCGCAGGGACTGGAGGGAAATAATCTGTGAGACTTTACTACTGGTTCGGCACTCACCATAGTGATAACATTCACCGCTTATGGATGTTATGAAGAGCAAAAGAATAAAACAACAGCGCCGTGCACATCGGGTACGGGCGCGCATGAAAGGGAGCGCCGAGAGACCGCGCATGAGCGTGTTTCGCAGCAATACCCGCATCTTTGTACAGCTTATTGATGATGAAGCGGGAAAGACGCTCTGTGCATATCACGCGCTCTGTGGAGGCAAGGGGAAAGCGAAAGGTGTGGGACGAGGAGTCTTGGGCGCTCGTGAGGTGGGGATAGCAATCGCAAAGCGCGCAAAGGAAAAAGGCATCTCTCGTGTCATATTTGATCGAGGGAGATTCACATACCATGGCCAGCTCAAGGCGGTGGCAGAGGGCGCACGAGAGGGAGGTCTCACTCTATGAAATTCCAAATCCCAAATCTCAAATCCCAAACATTTGGACATTTGAGCATTGTGGTATTTTTTGGTTATTGGTCATTTTCATAATGTATGGTTCAACCACGTCGTTCTTCATCATTAAGAGAAAGGGGAACTCGAGAACCTGAAGAGTTTGAGCAGAAACTCATCGAGATAAAACGCGTCACGCGCGTCCAAAAAGGAGGGAAACGCATGCGTTTTCGCGCCTTGGTAGCAATCGGGGACCGTAAAGGTCGCGTAGGTTATGGTTTAGGGAAAGGCGCGGACGTGTCCCAAGCAATTGCCAAAGCAACCACTGCGGCAAAAAAACGAGTGATCACGGTACCTCTGGTGAACGAAACCATTCCTCATGCAGTCCGTATGCGCTACAAAGCAGCTGCCATTTACGTGAAACCTGCCCCCAAGGGTACGGGCATTATTGCAGGAGGGGCTATTCGGCAGGTACTCATGGTTTCTGGTATCGCGAACGCGGTTGCCAAAATGCTTGGGAGCGAAAATAAGGTGAATAATGTCAAATTAACGATAAAGGCGTTGCAGTCGTTGAAGAGTAAACCACAACGATAATTTTTATAGATTGATTATTGGGATTTCGTCATTGGTTATCTTCGTTATAATATGTCTTTGATATCACTCCACACACTTTCTCCCTACCACGGTTCGCGCAAAGAACGAAGGCGCGTGGGACGAGGCGGTAAGCGTGGCACAACGTCAGGCCGCGGTACCAAGGGTCAGCGCGCGCGCACGGGCGGTAGGAACAAGCTTGCGTATAAAGGCATGCGCCATATCTTGCTGCAAACCCCGCAGCTGAGGGGCCATGCGAATAAACCAAAGGATAAGTACGTAACTGTCAATATTGGTACCTTGAGTGAATTGTTCGATGATGGTGCAATTATTACCGCAAAATCCTTACAAGACAAGGGTGTGATTCGCGCATTAGGGAGGGGTTTAAAAATTCTCGGAGACGGAGAATTGAATAAGAAATTTGAGATTACCGCGCATGCGTTTTCTGCATCCGCGAAAGAAAAGATCGAGAAAGCAAGAGGCAGGGCGATAATAGTTGAGAAGTACAAAATTCAAAGTTCAAATAATAAATAAATGCCCAATGCCCAAACCCTCACCGCTTAAGGCGGGATCCCGCTTACCTTAGATATAAAAATCAAGGAGCGGGACAATGCCCAATCAATGCTCAAATGTTTAAATAATCAAAATTTGGAAATTGGGATTTGGAATTTTATCGTATCGGAATTTCAAAGCGTTGAAATTCCGACAGACACTTTACCCTTCGGGTAAGCGCTGGACTGTGTTAGGCTACCGTGCCGATACGACCCAGCACTTAAGCGCAGCTTTCGTGCTGCCCGGAGGGAGTGAGTGCCCGAAGGGCCTCACTGGTTGGTCATTGGGATTTTGGATTTGGGATTTAACAATGATATGGCCTTCACCGATCGTATCCATCAAATTTGGTCAGACAGGGAATTGCGGTTAAAAATCCTTTTCGTGCTGGGTATGCTTGTGGTGTTCCGTCTTGCGGCGCATATTCCCATTCCTGGCGTGGATATTGGTGTATTGCGCCAGTTTTTTGCTTCTAATCAGGTGTTGGGGCTTCTCAATCTTTTCTCTGGCGGAGGATTGGAAAATTTCTCCATAGTAGCGCTGGGAGTCGGCCCGTATATCACCGCATCCATTATCCTCCAGCTCTTGCAGATGGTCGTTCCCAACCTTGAGGAACTCTCAAAAGAAGGGGAGAGTGGGCAGAGGAAAATAAATCAATATACCCGCCTCCTCACCATTCCCATGGCAATGTTGCAGAGTTATGGTGTCATAACCATTTTAAGGCAATCTTCATCCTTAGGCGGGCAGATCGTGGCTTCTTTCACCCTTTCCACATGGATACTCACCATTCTCACCCTCACGGCAGGCACCGTGTTTCTCATGTGGGTGGGGGAGCTTATCTCCGAAAAGAAGGTGGGGAACGGCATCTCGCTTCTCATTTTCGCAGGCATTATTGCAGGGCTTCCGCAAACGGTACAAAGGACATTTGCGGTGTATACTTCAACCCAATTCCTTTCGATCATCATATTTATCGCGATTGCCATTATTACCGTAGCGGGCATTGTGTATATCACTGAAGCGCAGCGCAATATTCCCATTACCTACGCAAAGCAGGTAAGAGGCTTGCGGACGTTGGGCGGCGCAGTCACCCACTTGCCTTTGCGGGTTAATCAAGCAGGCGTGATCCCCATTATATTCGCAATTTCAATTGTATTATTTCCTTCACTTCTCGCACAGTTTTTCCTGCGTGCGGATGCGTGGTGGTTGCGTCAAAGCGCTGAAACAATCATCAGGCTGTTCCAGAATCAGCTCTTTTATGGGATTATGTATTTCGTCCTCGTATTTGGGTTCACGTATTTTTACACTGCGGTGGTATTCCATCCCGATAAGGTCGCAGAAAATCTCCAGAAGCAGGGAGGGTTTGTGCCCGGCATCCGCCCGGGGAGAGAAACCGCGGTGTATCTCAACAACGTATCCAACCGTATTATGCTCGCAGGAGCGCTCTTTTTGAGCATCATCGCGATATTGCCTCTCATCATGCAGTCAGTGTTTAACCTTTCCACGCTCGTGATCGGCGGCACTTCTATCCTCATCGTGGTCTCAGTGGTGATCGAAACCGTTCAACAAATTAACGCCCAGCTGGTGATGAGGGATTATGAGAGCATTTGACGCGCTTCGCGCGTAAATCCCAAGTTCAAAATCCGAATGTCATAAAAAATGCCCAATGTCCAACCCTCAATGCCCAAATGTTTAAATGACCAATATTTGGAAATTGTGATTTGGAATTTTGTTGGACATTGGTCAATGGGATTTGGGATTTAGAAATAGTGATGAATGACAGTGAAGGCGATACGCATTATGATCACATTTTTCGGGCAAACCTTCCAACCTCTCACGGTGATCCTCTTCGGCTCTGCTGGATCCGGCAAGGGCACGCAAGGGGATTTTTTAATTTCAGCGCTTCACTTGGTGAAACTGGAAGCAGGAGAGTTGGTGCGGGAGAAAGCGCGGGAAGACTCTCCTTTCGGGAGATATGTGAAAGAGGTGCATGAGAGCGGGAAGTATTTAAGCGATGAAGAGATTACTCGCCTCGTGGAAGAGAAGATCACCCGCGTACCGCGCGATCGGGGGCTTCTTATCGACGGATACCCGCGCCGTATCGGGCAAGCCAAAATGCTCGAGGAAGCGCTCCAGCGTATTCCGCGAACCAATGTGAAGGCGTTGGTGATTGAGGTTGACGAGGAAGAGCTCAAGCGGCGTTTGCTCAATCGCAGCGTATGTGTCAATGGTCATATCCTCATTGGGCGCGATTATGACCGATGTCCCACCTGCGGCGGTGCGGTAGTGGTGCGCGACTATGACCAGAATGAAGAAGCGATAATGAAGCGCATCACATTTTATCGGGAAGAGGTGGTGCCCGCGATTGAGTATTACCGGCAAAAGGGATGGGTGGTGGAGGTGAATGGGGAACAATCAGTGGAGGAGGTTAGGAAGGAAATTTTTAGAAAGTTAGGGATAGAATAACCAGCTCGTGGTAACGCAATTTTCTTGTTGCGGAACTCGCCCCCCGACACTTGCGTGTCGGGGCCATCCCGATACGCCTCAATCCCAATCAACACAAGCGTATCGGGATTGCCTCAAACAGTCCTCACGGCGAAAATTGGTTACCCCTCGCGTAAGTCATTTTATTATGGGTAGCAAGATTATTCCAAAAAACGAGAAAGAGGTAGAGAAAATGCGGAGAGGGGGGAGGATCCTTGCGCGGGTGTTGGATGAAGTGGCGAAACAAGTGGTACCAGGAGTCACTATTAAAGCACTAAATCGGATTGCGGAAACCAAAATTTATGAGGCAGGGGCGGCCCCGGCCTTTTTAGGGTATAAAGGATTCCCATCGACACTCTGTGTGTCAGTGAATGAAGAAGTCGTGCATGGGAATGGATTGCGCGTGAGAGAATTGACAGAAGGAGATATCGTAGGATTTGATCTCGGGCTTTGGTTTGAGGGTTTGTGTGTGGACGTAGCCGTGACGGTGCCCGTAGGCAAGGTGTCGCCCTTAGCAATGAAACTCATCTCGGTGGCAGAGGAAGCATTCCATCAAGGTGTGGGCGTAATCAAGGCAGGGGTGAGAGTGGGGGATATTGGCGCGGTAATAGAGCAATATGTGACCGCGCAGGGATTCGGGGTGGTGCGCGATCTCGTTGGGCATGGGGTGGGGCGCGCGCTTCATGAACCGCCCGAGGTGCCGAATTTTAAGGCTCCGCATGCGGGTGACATCTTGCCAGCCGGTGCCACAATTGCGATTGAGCCCATGATCACCGCAGGCGATTGGCGGGTAAAAACTTTAGATGACGGATGGACCGTGGTTACGCAGGACAGATCTCTAAGCGCGCATTATGAGCATACCATTCTTGTCACAGAGGATGGATATGAGATACTTACACAGACATAAGCTATAAGCTTTAGAGCTTTACAGCTTATGACTTACAGCTTACGGCTTAATACCTATGAAGATACTAGGCATTGATTACGGGCGAAAGCATATGGGACTGGCCATGACCGATGAGCAGGGGAGAATGGCGTTTCCGTTTAAAACGCTGGAGGTGTCGGGACGAAAGAAGCTTTTTGACGATTTGGAAAGGATAGTTGAATTCGAAGGCATCCGTAAAGTGGTGGTCGGCATGCCGTTTACGCTGAAAGGGGTAGAGGGCGCCGCATCAGCGGAAGTGCAAAAATTCGTGTGCGATTTAGAAGAATTTCTCAATGTGCCGGTGGAAACGGTGGATGAGCGATTTACCACCGCGGATGTGAGAAAAATAGAGGGGTTATGCGAGGAAGAGGAGCACTCAGTGGCGGCGCAGAAGATATTGGATACGTATCTTAATTCAAATGTCAGAACTCAAATCTCAAAACCATATCTTAGAACTCGGTAGTTTTAAGATTTGAGTTATGGCTTTGCGTTTTGAGTTCTAAGATTTGAGATAATAGGGTAGTTTATGCAATTTGGACGCTTATTAGTGTTTATTTTCGCATTGGTACTCTCGGCCTTAATGACCTTGTTAGTACGTTCATATGTCCGAAAAAGAGGAATTGTGGACATGCCAGACGAAGCTAGGAAGTTTCATCGAGGGCCCACGCCGCTGTGGGGAGGCCTGGCGGTGTGGCTTGCGTTATTAGTAACAGGGTTCATTGCATGGCGTTTTGGATTGCTCACTGACGTTAAAATCAGCAATACGCAATTGGCTGGTATTACTGTTGGTTCGTTATTACTTGTTATAGGCGGCATGTGGGATGATGCGAAGGGTTTAAAGCCGTGGCGGCAGTTTTTGTTTCCAGTCGCAGCAGTGTGCGTGTCCCTTATGGCAGGCATTGGCGTACACTACATTACGAACCCCTTTGTTGCGGGAACTGGCCCCTATGGTCGCGCACTGTTATATATTTCTCCGATGTTCGGCAGTGTAGTAGCGGGGATTTGGCTTTTGGGCATGACCTATACTACGAAACTTCTGGACGGGCTTGACGGACTGGTGGCAGGGGTAGGTGTAATCGGGGCTGTTATTTTGTTTATTGTCTCCCTGTACTGGGATGTGCCGCTTTCTGGCACGTCCTACTTTGCCCTGATGGTTGCAGGCGCGTGCCTCGGATTTTTAATTTATAATATCTATCCTGCGTCCATTTTTTTGGGCGAAGGGGGCTCTACCTTGATCGGGTATTTGCTAGGCGTGCTTGCCATAATTTCAGGCGCGAAAATCGCCACTGCCCTTCTTATCATGGGCATTCCCATTCTGGATGTGGTGTGGATAATCGCGCGCAGGGTTTTTTTTGAAAAAACATCGGTTGCGAGTGCTGACCGCAAGCATTTGCATTTCCGGCTGTTGGATGCGGGACTGACCGAGCGGCAGGCAGTGTGGGTGCTGTGGGGACTCACTGCGTTTTTCGGCACGTCATCGCTGTTTTTACAAAGCCAGCAGAAGGTCATTGCACTTCTTGTGCTGGGGGTTGTTATGGCGCTCTTGGCGGTCATAGTAGTGATAAAGATAAAGAAGAGCGCATGACAGAAAACTCTAAGCACTAAATTCTAAACAAATCAGGAAGTCCAAAATTCAAAATATACAATTTGACTTTTCGAATTTTGAATTTGTTTAGGGTTTAGTGTTTCGAATTTAGGATTTTCGATATATTATGTCGGTAGCGTACCGATAATAGCGCTTTTTAATAATTGAACTTTGGCTCATCTTAGGTATAGATTGGATAAAAACGGTTAATTGTCTCTGTTTACAGACTGATTTTGATCCATCCTATGCCTAAAAAA
>JBFLWV010000070.1:0-6111 GCA_040757655.1 Patescibacteria group bacterium
TTGCATTTTGAGATTTGCATTTTGCATTATTGTCATTTTCCCTCCTCTCCTTCCTCTCTCGCCTCATCTTCCTCCATTTCATTATCCTTAAACTGCTTCTTTAAAACCTCCACCTTATTCTCCACTTCCTTAAGGCGCTCTTTAAGCTCTTCCACCAGCCCAAGGCCGCGCTCAAACTCTGGAAGCGCCTCATCAAGATCTATGTGTCCTTCCTCGAACTTGGTGACGATATGCTCCAACTGTTCAAATGATTTTGTAAAACTCCCTTTTTGTCTCATCATAACTTTATCTGCCATGTACAGGCAAACGACAGTTCGCCCCTACATAACCTTGGAACTAATCACTCCTTTTGCCAACTCCGTCTCCATTATATCACCCTCCCTCGCTCCTGTCGCCTCGCGCAGGATCATCCCCTTGATACGCGTGATGGAATACCCACGCTTCAGGGTCTCATGGGGGGAAAGGGCTCTTAACCGATGGGATAGCTGCACGAGCCGATCATCGTAACGCTGATGGATATGCACGATATGACTGAGGATACGTGGGTATCGCATGCATAACCCCTGCACCTCCTGCATACGGAACTCAATCGCATGCCATGCACGCGTGAGCAGATGTGAAACCTGATATGCACAATTTTGCAATTCACGCTCAAACGCCGCGGTTACCTTTGCTTCCATACCTGCAAGCTCGCGCATGATCTCCCTCCGGTGAGGAATAACCAACTCGGCAGCATTCGTAGGGGTGGAGGCGCGCGCGTCCGCCACGAAATCGGCGAGCGTGACATCGCGCTCGTGACCGACTCCTACGACCACTGGTATTTTTGATGCAAATACCGCACGGACCACCGGCTCACTATTGAAAGCCTGGAGATCTTCCATAGATCCCCCACCCCGGGTAAGAATAATCACGTCCACGGGGTACGTTTCGTTTAAGTACTTCACTGCTCCCACAATCTCTTTCACTGCCATTGCACCCTGTACTGCGACGGGTGCAAGCGTAATGGTTAACCCTCCCCACCGTTCCTGTAGCCTGCGCAGAATATCAGTATAGGCAGCCGCAGTGGGAGAGGTTATGATACCGATGTGTTCTGAAAAACGCGGAAGGGGGACTTTCCATCGCTCCTCAAACAGCCCTTCTCCTTCTAACTTCTTTTTAAGTATCTCATACGCCTTCTGTAGCGCACCTGCTCCTACTAACTCCACTGCCTGCACGCGCAAATGGAATCCTCCCGAGGATTGAAAAATCTTTGGCATCCCTGTGACTTTTATCTCCATGCCGTCTTCCAAGGGCTGATCAAGCTCCCACCGCAGCGCAAAACAAAGGCACCGCGCATGCTCATCCTTTAATTCAAAATAGACTAACCGCTCACGCGCAACCCTGAACCCTGACACTTCCCCTTGTACGGTCACAATCCCCAATCCCTGCGCGAGGTAATCAGAGACGAGTTGATTGAATTCAGAGACTGACAAAATCCGTTCAGTATCCATGAGATATTATGATGCAGAATGATATCGTGTAACGAGTTCCATGATACGCCGCTCTTGTTCTTGAAGATCTGCAATGGTACGGCGGATCCGCGCCTTCTCAAGGCGGAGGTACTTCCGAATGCTTCTGGGTAATTTCCTTCGCGCCATATGTCATTTCAATGGTATCCCTACCACTACCTTATTATAGAGATGTACTTTTAGAAATATGGTATTTCACGGCTCGCCAGTTTGCTTCTGCGGAACTCGCCTCCCGACACGTCGTGTTGGGACTGGCTCAGATAGTCCTCCGAACGTTTACTGGCTGCGCCGTTTATACCATATATTAAAGGGATTTATCATTACCTACTCCCCATAATTTGCCTCACCCACGCCGCCCACTCGCGCTTCCCTGCCGGATCCTTCATATGCTTAACCCCTAAGAGAAACTTCTGCGGGGTAACCACGTGCGTCGTGCCGATATTCTCAAGATCAAGTAAATGGCGATCTTGGGTAATGAGATAATCGGCATCGACCGCGCGCGCGCATTGGACGAATTTTTCATCTTCTTGATCCTCGCAGCGCGCAGGATCCGTATGACGCGGAAGGCGCACAAGCTTCACCCGCGCAAAAAATCCCTGCAACTCCCTGCACACTTCCTCTGCCGCCACGCGCTGTGGTATAAGGGATTGGTACTCGTCTAAAATAGGACGACTGGCACATGCAGTGATTTCTCCTTGGTTGACAAGGTTAATCGCCCCGCGCGCCGCATTATCCAAATCTTCAGTCGCGGCAATAAGGACATTGGTATCGATAACAACCGTACACATGGATTCATCTTACGAAAAAGATGACGAATGGGCAAGGAGATGATACGATACCTTATAGTGAAAAATCCTAAATCCGAAACACTAAACCCTAAACAAATCCCAATAATCAAATCAACGAAACACGTTTTGAAATTTGGATTTTGAAATTGTTTAGGATTTCAGATTTAGAGTTTGGATCGTGATTATGTCTCTCCAAATCGGCATCGTCGGTCTCCCGAATGTGGGCAAATCAACGCTGTTTAATGCCCTCACTAAAAAGCAAGTGGATGCTTCGAATTATCCTTTTTGCACCATTGATCCCAATGTCGGTGTGGTGAAAGTACCGGACGAACGGCTGGATATTCTTAGCAAGTTGAGCAATTCAAAAGAACGTATCCCTACCATCATGGAATTCGTAGATATCGCGGGGCTGGTGAAAAACGCGCACAAGGGAGAGGGTCTGGGTAATCAATTCCTGTCTCACATCCGCGAGGTGGATGCCATGTGCGAAGTGCTGCGCGCGTTTTCCGACCCACAGGTACTCCACGTGGAGGGATTGGTGAATCCCCAACGAGACCGGGATACCATTCACCTCGAACTTGCCATGGCGGATTTGGCGAGCGTAACGAAACGCATGGCATCGCTTGAAGGAAGCGCGCACGCCGGCATGAAAGAAGCGCGGGAACTCTTGACGCTCTATGAAAAACTTAAAACCGCGCTTGATCGGGGAGAATGGGCAAGCGCAGTACCGCTCTCGCATGAAGAACAATCAAAAATAAAAGATTTACATCTCCTCACGCTCAAACCTCTCCTCTTCGTGCTGAATATCTCAGAAGGACAACCTGATACACAAGGTAGTACGATACTGCCTCCCTCCGCCATAGTCATGGACGTAAAAAAAGAAGCGGAACTCGCTGAACTCTCCGATACTGACCTTAAGGAATTAAATGTGGTGCGGACCGGTCTCGATCGTTTCATCCATGCCGCCTACGAAACGCTTCGTCTTCTCACCTTCTTCACCACTGGCCCGAAAGAAACGCGCGCATGGACCGTACGCAAGGGGTCGAAAGCGCCGCAGGCGGCAAGTGTCATCCACTCTGACTTTGAGCGAGGTTTCATCGCGGCTGAGGTGGTAGCCTATGAGGACTTCGTCAACGCAGGAGGAGAGGTGAAAGCAAAAGAGTTGGGAAAAATGCGGCTGGAAGGGAAAGAATACGTCATGCAGGATGGGGATGTAGTACATTTCAGATTTAGTGTATAAGCCCTGCCCTAATACGCAACAAACTCTTATAAATTCCAAACACCAAGAAACAATCACCAAATAATATCCAAACTCCAATATCCAATCAGTATCAATTTAATTATTGGGATTTGGGATTCAGTTGGTGATTGGGATTTGGTCATTGGGATTTTTCAAATATCCGTATTTCCCTCATCACTACCTGATCCTCGCGCTGATAGAGGAGTGAGCGTCGCTCCTTGAGATAGCCATGTTCAGCACCAGGAAGAGGGTGCACGTGCGTAAGATAAGGATCGACGACCGCAAGACCTGCTTCCTCTGCAGTACGCTCAAGATCCAAATACGCTCCTGCGGACTTTGATACCTTCCTCCCAATCACCCTCCACACTGGCCATGCCATTACCACGCGGCCACCCGGCACCAGCACGTGCGCGCACGACACAAACGCACGGCGATACAGGAATGTGAGTTCCTTGCGCATCTGCGCTACCTCTGCGGGGGACAAAGGCCGTACCCGCGGCGGCCCTAGGTAAGGCTCGGTCACAATCGCCTCTACGCTGCCGGGAGGGAGACGAGCTGGTATCTCCTCAATACTACATCTGATTAACTTCATAAGAAACGATGCAGTCTTCATCTGTGGCGTAAACGCACTCAGCCACTCGAGATTGGCACGGGTGCGGTCTATTGCTCTCTTGTCATAATCACTTCCCCAGAGACGATCAATGCCGAGAAGTAAGGCTTCCTGAAGGATAGTGCCTGATCCGCAAAACGGATCAAGGAGTGTCTCGCCGGGATGTACACATGCAAGATTCACCATCATCCGCGCAATTTTAGGCGGCAACATTCCCACCCTCGCGTCGCGCGCCGGCCTTCCCATGTCGCGTCGCGCAAACTCCTTATACAGCTGTACCGCAAGGGTTCTCCCGAGATAGGCACCATTGCGCAGTGAGAGTATCACGATCTCTGCGCCCCGCTCCGACAGTAATTTATTGGTATTGATAACCACCGATGACAGCGTGCCTTCGCGCGACGTGACCAACCGTGCGCTCCGTTGTTCTTCCTGCAACAACCGCTTGACGCTCAATCCCAATCTGCGGCAATCTACTTCTCGCGCACCGGGTTCAAGGGTATACGCGGATAAGCCAAAAAATAATTTTCTTCCCGTCGTAGGCAACAGGGATCGTAGATGTTCCGGCGTAAGAGCACCGTGGACGGTCTTGGTTATTGCGGCAATCTTCACCAAACCTGCAAGCGTACGAAACAACGACTCAATGTTTACCCTGCTCGCAATCTCACCTAAAGCTACTGCCCTACTCCATCGCAAAATTTTCAAATTCACCCCCACACGCGCAGCCACGGCAAAAAGTTCCGCGAGAGAGAGCGCAGGTGTATGCCCGAGAAAGAAAGCGTACCGCATGCGACAAAGTATAACAAAATGACCGCGTTTGACCAATCTCAACGATTATGATAGGATCATTACTGCCCGCCTAAGTTTTGCAAAGATAAATATGGTGGGTATGAAATAATAGGTCACAATGTTTTATCCAACGTAAGCACATAATACAAGTGCAAAATTTAGACAGGTATGCGCTACGACCTCCTCTATATTCTCCCCTCACAAACTGAAGAAACGCCCAGCGAGGAGATAAAGAACAAAATAAACGAATACCTAAAAGCCATCAACGCCACCATCATCCGCGATGAAAATCTAGGGAGGCGGAAGCTCGCGTATCCTATCGAGAACCAACGCCATGGCTACTATGGCAACATTATATTCGAAGCAGAATCTCCCCTCGTGCCAAGATTGAAAGAAATGCTCTCACTCGAAACCGCCATCACCCGTTTCCAAATTATCCAAGAAGAACACACCGTAGGAAAGAAAGGGAAACGGCGGGCGCGACCACGCCGCTTTGTCCACCCAACACCTACGCCTTCCGCCGCTCCTAAGATCACAGAAAAAGTGAGTCTTGAAGAGCTCGACAAAAAACTGGAAGAACTGATTTCGAAAGACATTACTTAAAGCTCTAGGGAATATGCCCGCCTAAGTTTTGCAGCGGGAATAATGTGAGATGCAAAATGTCGAATCATCAATTTATTGGATAACTTGCACCATAACAGATGCAAAATTTAGGTGAGTATGAATCTTAACAAAGCGCTGCTCATCGGCAACTTGACACGAGATCCGGAAGCGCGCACCACGCCCGATGGCACGCCAGTGACCACCTTCTCGGTCGCCACCAACCTGCGATGGACTGATACCAATGGCAACCGCCAAGAAAAAGTAGAATACCATAACATCGTCGCATGGCGGAAACTCGCAGAAATTTGCGGCCAATACCTCCATAAGGGATCAAAAGTGTATGTGGAAGGCCGTATTCAGACGCGTCAGTGGGAAGACCAACAAGGGCAAAAACGGTATAGGACTGAAATCATTGCTGAAAACCTGATTATGCTCGATCGGCAAACAGCGCCATCAAACGCCATGCCCTCGGTGCCTCAAGAAAACCAGCAACCTCCCGCTGCTTCCCCACAGGAACCAGTCATCAATGTGGAAGAAATACCATTTTGAGAATGCAAATCTCAAAATGCAAAACTC